>DATBQV010000029.1:0-3422 GCA_036560625.1 Gemmatimonadales bacterium | reverse complement strand
CCGTCCGAGGCGCCGACACAACCGGCACTCGCCCGCCGAAACGGTGGGGCTCCGACCAGCGAGAGCGCGTAGTCGCCCCGTTGGGCGAAGAGCGCCCCGTCCACCCATGCCGTGTTCTGGAGGCCACTGCTCCCGAGATGGGGCGCGAGAAGGACGTACAGCTCGTGGTCCCCCTCAAGTGCGTAGGACACCAGCAGGACGTCGCGGGAGGGATCGGGGACCACGTCCAACGTGAGGCGGTATCCAGGTCCTTCGTGCACCACCCGGGGCAGCGGTATGTGCGGCTTGGACAGCCTAATGCGGTAGCGACGCGCGCGCTTGAGCTCGGTCCAGCCTCCGCCGTGCGCGACGATGAAGCCCAGATCCCGGATCTGCGGCTGACCCGTCGCCGGCCAGTATACCTCGTTGATGATGCCGTGCCCGAGTGTGGCCCAAATGCGACTCGGACCGAGCGCCGTCGTGACCAGATCTTTGTCGCTGGAACTCCAGGTGGGACCGATCCCAGGTTTGCCGAAGGCCAGCGTCGGGTTGCTCATTCCTTTCTCACGAGCGCCATGCTGGCACCACCCGCCCGATCCCGATCATCCGGGTAAAATACAAGCCTCCATTGCTCACACCGGCGCCGGCCGTGCGGCCATCAGTTCGAGGCCGCGGGTAGCCGCCCCCGGCAAGGCGGCCCGCCGCATGATGACGTGCACTGGTACGCGGCCCATCAGTTCCCCGACCCGCCCCTTGCCCACGAAGGCTTCCATGAAGCGCGGACTTTTCAGTAAGGGGAGGAGCCGCGGCGCGATGCCGCCCGCCACGTAGAGACCACCCGTCGCGAGGACCTTGAGCGCGAGGTTTCCTGCCTCAGCTGCCAGAATCGCGACGAACAACTCGAGCGTGGCGGCACAGAGCGCATCGGGGCGCTGACCCCGCAGCGCGGCATTGCCTATGAGACGACCGCGGTCGGCGGCACCGGCAAGCGCTTGCGCAATCACCGGTGACTCCGCCACGCGACCGCTGTCGCGCAAGTAGGAGTAGAGATTCGGGATCCCGGCGCCCCCTGAGCAAACGCGCTCCACACTGACGTGGCCGACCCGGCTCGCCAGGTAGGCGAGCAGGTCGGTCTGGAGGGCGGTGGCGGGAGCGAAGTCAGCGTGGCCGCCCTCCGATGGATGCGCCTGGTAGCGCGCGCCATCCCAAGTCAGAAACGCTTCGCCGAGGCCGGTGCCCGGAGCAATGACCGCAATCGCGCCGCCCGGCACGGGCTCGCCGCGGTTCAAGGCGACGAGATCGTCGGGCCGAAGGGCCGGTACGGCGCGCGCTATAGCTTCCACGTCATTCAGCAGATCCACGGAACTGAGCCCGAGCTCTCGGGCGAGTCCGGTCTCCTCAAGGACCCATGACAAACTGGTGAGCTTCGCGCCGCCGCGGATCACCGGCCCGGCCACTGCGAAGCATCCCTGGTCGACCTCATGGTCTACCGTCGCCAGGAAATCACGGACCATGACAGCCAGGGATGGATAGCGCCCGCTCGGGAACTCTCCGCGGCAGAGTGGCGCGCGCGGACCGCCATCGAGCGAGTAGATGCCCAGGTCGGTCTTGGTACCGCCCACATCACCGGCAAGGAGCAAGGGCGCGGTCATTACCGGAGCGCCACCGGGGCGGCCAGAGTCTCCCCACCCCCGGTGATCTCGAACTCGTCCCGCCGGTTCGCCGCCCAGGCGGTTTCGTCATGGCCGGGATCGAGCGGGCGCTCCTTTCCGTACGAGACGACCTCCATCCGGTCGGCGGCGACCCCGTGATCGCTGAGGAACCGCTTACCCGCGGCCGCCCGGCGGTTGCCCAGGGCCAGGTTGTACTCGTCGGAGCCCCGCTCGTCGCAATTGCCGGCGATCCGGATGCGCACGCTCGGGTTGGCCGTCAAGATCGCAGCTTTCCTGGAGAGCACGGTGGCGTCCTCAGGCCTGATGTCGGCCCGGTCGAAGTCGAAGTGGACCATGCGGACGAGCTCGGCCCGAAGCGCGATGACCGCCTGCTCGGCCTTCTCCCGCGCCACCTGTTCCCGCTCCGCCCTGACCCGCGCGAGCGAGTCGGCCTCGGCGCCGGGCGCTGCAACCGCAGCGTGGTCCTCGACCGGCAACTGCGGTGCCGGCTGCTCGACAACAGACCTGTGACCACAGCCGGCGAAGACGATGACCGCCACCGCCCGGAACGCCTTGGTACCCATAGCCCCTCTCGCTTCCCACTCGCGAGGCTGCATCAGCAAGCCCCGGCCGCCGGCTGCCCCGCCGCTCCGGCTCCGGTCTCGGGCGACCTATTCGTCCGAGAAGAAGAACCGCGCCTCGACATCCGAGGCCTCCATCGCTTCCACCAGGCGGTCCACCGCCCGCCGGATCCTTCGAACTTCCGGCCCTTGCATCGCGTCCAGGCCATGCAAGAGCCGCCCCTGGACAGGCTCCGGGGCCGCCCCAGCCAGGACCCCCCCTCGCTCGGTCAGCTCCACCCGGACGAACCGGCGGTCGGGGGTCACCCTCGCCCGTCGCACCAGGCCCCGCCGCTCCAGCCGCTGAATCAAGACGGACATGCTGCTCTGGTGGACCGCCATCGTTTGGGCCAGCCGGCCGGCCGAGAGTGGGCCGTGGCGCTGCAGCGTCTTGAGGACCCAGAGCTGAGGTACCGTGAGGCCGTAGCTTCGGTAGACCTCCTGCGAGTAGACCTGCAGCGCCTTCACGATCCGGCGGAGCCCCTGGACGATGGCCGCAGCATCCGAGGCGGCCGGCACCGTCTCACCCCGTGGCGTCCGCGTGGCCGTCCGCCGCCTGGATACTGCATTGACAGACATATTGATCTCAATATAGATCCCGCAATCTTCTTGTCAATGCGCACCGTGCTAGAGATGCCGATCTAGTACTTGTGCGTATTATATTGATCTCAATATATTGTTGGCGTATTGGGACCACCGGAGACGCAAAATGCCGCTACCCACGACTGACCAAGCGATGTGTGACACACCGGGTCGTCCGCTCGGTCTGCGAACGCAGGGCCACGCTACCCGGGTCCGGTCCCGATGACAGTCCCCGCCGTCGCCGCGGCACGGCCGCGGCACGTAGAAACCGCCGAGGAGCGTCTCCTGGATCTCGAGCAGCGCGTGGTCCGAGCGAGCTTTGGACCACCCGCGAAGCGGCGGTTCGGGGTCCGCTACTGGAATGGGTTTGCCGAGCCGGGCGCCGACGGCGCCGCCACACCGTTCACTCTTCTCGTTCGCCACCCAGGTGCCCTTCGTGCCGCCCTATGGCCGCCGTCAGAACTCACCTTCGGTGAGGCCTTTCTCCGGGGTGACCTCGACCTCGAGGGCAGCCTGGAGGCCGCCGCGGGCTTGGCCCGCGAGCTGATGGAGCGCTTATCGGCCCCCCGCCAGCTCATCCGCCTTGCCG
>DATBQV010000028.1:0-9025 GCA_036560625.1 Gemmatimonadales bacterium | reverse complement strand
AGGTCGTGAACGAGGCGCTCGAGCGCACCGAGGACATGGGCATGGTCTTCCTCGACGAGATCGACAAGATCGCGGGGGAGCGCGGCGGAGTGGGACCGGACGTGAGCCGCGAGGGCGTGCAGCGCGACATCCTGCCGATCGTCGAGGGCACGACGGTCAACACCAAGCACGGCATGGTGCGGACCGATCACATCCTCTTCATCGCTGCCGGCGCGTTCCACGTCTCCAAGCCGTCCGACCTGATCCCGGAGCTGCAGGGCCGCTTCCCGATCCGGGTTGAGCTGCAGCCGCTTACCGAAGCCGACTTCATCCGCATCATGACCGAGCCGGAAAACGCCATCACGCGACAGTATCAGGCACTGGTGGCCGCGGAAGGAGCGGAGCTCGAGTTCACGGCGGACGGAATCGCCGAGGTCGCTCGGGTTGCCTCGATGGCAAACGATCGGATGGAGAACATCGGCGCCCGGCGGCTACACACCGTCATGGCGAGCCTGATGGAGGACGTGCTGTTCGAGCTGCCGAACTATCCCGAGAAGCGGATCCGCTTCGACGCGGCGCAGGTGCGGGAGCGTCTTGCCCGGATCGTCAACGACGACGACCTGCGGAGGTACATCCTCTAACCTCTTACCTCTCACCTTTGTAGATCACGCCGCCCTTCATCACCCAGCTCACCTGCTCCAGCACTTTGACGTCGTCGAGCGGATTTCCCGGCACGGCGATCAGGTCGGCCAGCTTGCCCGGCGCAATCACGCCGCGATCGGTGACGCCGAGGAGATCGGCCGCGTTGAGCGTGGCGGTGCGGATCGCGTCGATCGGCTTCATCCCGTAGCCCACGTAGACGGCGAACTCCCGCGCGTTCTCTCCGTGCGGGTACACCGCGGCGTCAGTGCCGAAGGCGATCTTGACCCCGGCGCGGATGGCTTTGCGGTGGCTCTCCTGCGCCAGGGGCACGATCTGCCGTGCCTTCGCGGCGATCGGGGGCGGCATGCGATCGAAGTGGAACTGGGTGAGCAGATAGGCGGTCGGCACGAGATAGGTGCCCTTCTGCTTCATGAGCGCGATCGCTTCATCGTCCAGCATGGAGCCGTGCTCGATCGAGGCGACGCCGGCCCGGACCGCCGCCTTGATGCCCTGGGTGCCGTGCGCGTGCGCGGCCACCTTGAGCCCGTGCCGATTGGCCTCCTCCACGACCGCCCGCAGCTCTTCGTCGGACAGCTGCTGCGCGCCGACCGTGGCATCGAACGAGAGCACGCCCGCGGTCGCGCAGACCTTGATCACCTTGGCCCCGTGCTTGATCATGTAGCGCACGGCCTCGACCACCTGGTCGGGTCCGTCGGCCACGCCCTCGTGCGGGCCCCGCTCGAGCACCCCGGGCGCCCACCCGGTCTCGTCGCAGTGGCCGCCGGTGATCCCGATGGCGTACGCGGCCCCGATGATGCGGGGGCCGTCGATATAGCCCGCGTCGATCGCCCGCATGAGCGCGATGTCGGTGAACCCGTACGCGCCGACGTTCCGCACCGTCGTGAAGCCGGCGAGCAGCGTGGTCCGCGCGTGCGCCGCCCCCCGGAGCGCTTCGTCCGCGGCGGTCTCGTGCACCGGCCGGTTGACCCAGTCGCCTTCGAGGTCCATCGTGAGGTGGGTGTGAACGTCGGTAAGGCCGGGCAGGAGCGTCACGTCGCCCAGGTCGATCACCCGCGCGCCCGGGGCATCGGCCCGGCCCACGCTCAGGATCTTGTCGCCCTGCACCGTGACGATCCCGGGGGTCACGATCTCGCCCTTGACCACGTCGAGCATCCGGGCGGCGCGGATGACGGTTACGTCCTGTGCCGCCGCGGGCGCAGTGACGAGGGCCAGCGTGACAGCAGCGCCTGCAAGGCGATGGAACGACATGGAGGGCTCCCACGATCGTAGAGTGAAGGAATGCAACAACGTATCCGTCCCGGCGCTCGCGTCAACGGCGCTCTGGCGCCCCCCGGCCGGCCCAACTAGAATCCGCCGACCGCTGGCGCCGACCTCCTCCCCGCGACCGATGCCGAAGCGCGATTTCCTGGCCATTCCCGATCTCCAACCCGCCGAGCTGCTTGCCCTGTTCGACATGGCTGCCCGCATGAAGGGTGGGGCCTATCGCGAACGGCCGCTTCAGGGCAAGACACTCGCGATGATTTTCGCCAAGAGCTCGACGCGGACGCGAGTCTCCTTCGAGGTCGGCGCGTTCGAGCTGGGCGGTCACGCGCTGTTCCTCTCGTCGCGCGACATCCAGCTCGGTCGAGGCGAGCCGATCCGCGACACGGCGCGCGTCCTGAGCCGGTACGTCGACGGCATCATGATTCGCACATTCGATCAGGCCGAGGTCGAGGAGCTGGCGCGGTTCGCGACGGTGCCGGTGATCAACGGGCTCACCGACCTCCAGCATCCGTGCCAGGTCCTCGCCGATCTCCTCACCGTGCGCGAGGCGCTCGGCACGTGGGACGGAAAGGCCATCGCCTGGATCGGCGATGGGAACAACATGGCGCATAGCTGGCTCGACGCCGCCGGCGTCCTTGGCTTCGAGCTGCGGCTCGCTTGCCCCAAGGGCTACCAGCCGCAGCCGGACATCGTCGCCCGCAACCGCGCGCGTACCAAGATCCTTCTCACCGAGGATCCGTCGGAGGCCGCGAGCGGAGCGCACGTCATCAATACGGACGTCTGGGCCTCGATGGGCCAGGAGGCGGAGCAGGCCCAGCGCGTCAGGGCGTTCGCGGGCTACATCGTGGACGCGTCACTGATGCGCCGGGCCGCTCCCGGCGCGATCTTTCTCCACTGTCTTCCGGCCCACCGGGGCGAAGAGGTGGCGGATGAGGTCATCGAGGGCGCGCAATCCAGAGTGTGGGACGAAGCGGAGAACCGCCTGCACGTCCAGAAGGCGCTCATGGCGACGCTGATGGCACCGTGACCGACCCTCCCCAGCTCAGCCGCACCCCGCTCTGGGACGTGCACCGGGCTCTGGGCGCCAAGATGGTGCCCTACGCCGGCTTCGAGATGCCGGTGCAATACCCGACCGGGATTCTCGCCGAGCACCAGGCGGTGCGCGCCAACGTCGGGCTGTTCGACATCTCCCACATGGGGGAGTTCGAGATCACCGGTCCGGACCGGAATGCCTTCCTCAACCGGATGACCTGCAACGACGTTACCGCGGTCGAGCCGGGTGGTGTCCAGTACTCTGCGATTCTCACCGACGAGGGCACGTTCATCGACGACTGCACGCTGTACCGCTTCGACAACAAGTGGATGGTGGTGGTGAACGCCGCGAATATCGCGCCCGCGTGGAAGCATTTCGTTGACCACAAGGGCGGCGCCAACATCCGGCTCAAGGACATCTCGGATGAGGTCGGGCTGCTCGCGCTCCAGGGACCAAACGCGCAGGCGCTGCTCCAGGGACTGACGCGAGTTCGTCTCACGGACATCGGGTACTATCGATTCGCACCCGGACAGGTCGCGGGCGTAGACTGCTTCGTCTCCCGCACCGGGTACACCGGCGAGGACGGCTTCGAGCTGTACTGCCGGGATCGAAACGTGGGGGTACTGTGGTCGGCCCTCACGGCCGCCGGCGCGCCGCCGATCGGCCTGGGCGCGCGCGACTCGCTCCGGCTCGAGATGGGCTACGCCCTGTACGGTCACGAGATCGATCGCAGCATCACCCCCCTCGAGGCGGGGCTCGGCTGGATCCTCAAGCTCGACAAGGGATCACCATTCGTCGGCGACTCGGCGCTCCGGGCCCAGAAGGCCCGTGGCGTTATCCGCAAGCTCGTCGGTTTCCGCCTGCTGGGCCGGGGCATCCCGCGACAGGGCTATCCCGTGTGGCACGGAGACCGGCCGGCGGACGTGGTCCGGAGCGGCGCCATGAGCCCTTCCCTGGCCGTCCCGATCGGCACGACGTTCCTTCCGGCCGGGGCCGCAACTTCGGGTACGGCCTTCGAGGTTGAGTGCCGGGGCGAGCGCATCCCCGCCGAGGTAGTGGCTCGGCCGTTCTGGAAGAACGGATCGGTCAGGCGGCGCTAGATGCGCGTGGCGATCCTCACGATCTCGGATGCCGGCGCCCGCGGCGAGCGGGCCGATGCCTCCGGCGACACCATCGCCACCTGGGTCGCGGGACGCGGTGACGGGCTGGTGGAGCGGGCGCTGGTGCCGGACGAACCCGACCGGATCGGCGCTGTCCTGCGCCGGTGGGCCGACACGGACCTCGCGGACCTCGTCCTCACCACCGGAGGAACCGGACTCGCGCCGCGCGATGTGACGCCGGAGGCCACCCGCGCCGTGCTGGACAAGGAAGCGCCGGGGCTCGCGGAGGCGCTGCGCTTCAGCGCGTATCCCCGGTTCCCCCGCGCGGTGCTCTCCCGGGGCACGGCGGGTGTCCGGGGCCGGACGCTCATCGTGAACCTGCCGGGCAGCCCCGGTGGTGTTCGCGACGGCCTCGCCACGTTGAGCGATCTCGTCGATCACGCAGTGGATCTCGTGCGGGGAGAGAAGACGGGGCACTAGGTCATGGCGAGCCAGGTTCTCATCACGATGGACGACCTCGAGAGCGCGGTGCGACTCAACGCCGCGCTCGAGGCCGGTGGCCTTGCGACCGCCATGTTCTCCTCGCTCGACGACGCCCGGGGCTCCGTGCGCCGCGAGCACCCCGACGTCGTCGTCCTCACGGGGGCGGTGTACGAGCCGCCCGCGCTCCAGCTGATGGCCCTCGCCCGCGACGCGGGCATCTCTACCCTCGCGCTACTCGAACCCACTGATTCCGAGCGGGGTGAGCGGGTCGCCCGCCTCGGCGTCACCGAAGTGATGGTGAAGCCGGTCGAGCCGGACGACGTCGTCGCGACGATCCGCCGGCTGATGGAGCGGCGTCATCTCCAGGAGCGTACCGGCATCATCGGCGAGAGCGCGCCGATTCAGGAAGTGCTGGTGAAGATCGAGCAGATGGCGCCGGTCTCGAGCACGGTGCTCATCCAGGGCGAATCGGGCACGGGCAAGGAGCTCGTCGCCAAGGGCATCCACGATCTCTCGCCTCGGCGAGGCCAGGCATTCATCGCGGTCAACTGCGCGGCGCTGCCGGAGACGCTGCTCGAGAGCGAGCTCTTCGGGCACGAGAAGGGCGCCTTCACGGGTGCCGCGGAGCGCCGCCTCGGGCGGTTCGAGCTGGCGGACAGCGGCACGATCTTTCTCGACGAGATCGGCGAGATCCCCGTGAGCACGCAGGTCAAGCTGCTGCGGGTGATCGAAAGCCGGTCGTTCTTCCGGGTGGGCGGCGTCCAGCCGATCAAGGTGGATGTGCGGGTCATCGCGGCGACGAACCGCGACCTCAAGGAGCGCGTGGGGGTGGGTGAGTTCCGGGATGATCTGTACTACAGGCTCAACGTCCTGAACATCTACCTGCCGCCGCTCCGCGAGCGGCGGGATGACATCCCGCTGCTCGTACGGCGCTTCATCCGGGAGCTCGCGGTCCAGCACGATCGCACATTTCGCGGCATCACTCCGGAAGCGATGCAACGATTGGTCAGCGCGCCCTGGCCGGGGAACGTCCGGCAGCTCCGCAACCTGATCGAATCCATGGTGGTGCTGGCTCCCGGCAGCGAAATCCGGGCGTCGGACATCCCGCCCGACATCCTGGAAGGGCCCACCATGCTGCCGGCACGGTTGCCGGTGCAGCCGCGGGAACTTCCTTCCCAGGAGCTCGAATTCATCCTCCGGAGTCTGGTGGATCTGCGGCGTCAGATCGAAGAGCTGAGGCGACGGTTGGACCAGCATCCCCAGCGGGTGGAAGTCATTGATCTGGGCGATCATGGCCCCGTCGTTGACGTCCTGCCGGAGGTGGACGGGCGGGAGGACCAGGTGATCTATCGCCATGGCATGACTATGGCTGACGTGGAGAAGGCGGCCATCGAAGCCGCCCTCCGGGATTCCCGGGGAAATCGTCGCCGGGCGGCCGAGGTGCTGGGAATCGGGGAGCGGACCCTCTACCGGAAGATCAAGACGTATCGACTGGACGACTGAGGGGTTTTTGGGACCGAGCGGCGTGGTGTTGGCTAACGGCATGACGGGCAATGGCTTAACAGTTGCTGTGTAGGGTTCGAATGGTCCGGACCGAGGGCGGCCCTGCCGGGCGGCGGCCTCGTGGTCCGAAAGGCTAATGATTTGTCTGTCAATGATTTGCACAGGGTGACCTCTTGACACTTCTCAAGCGGATTTCCTATATTCAGGCCTCCCCTGTGCAATCTGGCGCAGTCTTGCCTGGCCGGCGGCCGTGAATTTTGCGATCGATCCGGACCTGTGTGTCGCCTGCTTGGCGTGTGTGCGGGTCTGCCCGACCGACGCGATTTCGGTCACCAGTGGTGAGGCAAAGCCGCTACTGCAGGTAGTCGACGAGGCCTGCATCCGGTGCGGCAACTGCCTCCCCGCCTGCCCGCATGATGCCGTTCGGGTCAGCGGCGAAATCGGACGCGCGCTCGCGATCGCGGGTCAGGGCGACGGGGTACTGGTCCTCAGTCCGGAGTCGGCTGCGCATTTCTACCCCGCGACCCCGGAGCAGGTGATCAACGCGGCGTACGCCGCCGGATTCCGGACGGTGACGCGCGGGGTGATCGGCGACGAGCTGGTCGCGGCGGAGTACCTCCGGTTGTGGGAAGAAGAGGGTTGGGGGACCATCATCCGGTCGACGGATCCGGTCGTGGTCGACACGATCCGGACACAATACCCGGAGCTGATCCCCTACCTGGCGCCGGTTACGGTACCGGCGGTGGCCGAGGCGCGGTATCTCCGGGCGCTGCATGGTCCCGGTCTCAAGATCGTGTACGCGGGCGTCGCGCTGCCGGTCAACAGCGCCGATCTGGACGCCGCGATCACGTTCGGCGATCTCGACCAGCTGTTCCGGGTGAAGGGGCAGAATCCGCTGACGCAGCCGACGTTCTTTCAGCGGGTGCCGGAGGAGCGGCGCCGGCACGTGAGCGCCGCCGGCGGACTTCCGCTGCGCCTCCTCGACGAGGCTCGGCAGACCAGCCGCCGGTTCCTGAAGCTCCGCGGGCTCAATGCCATTCCCGCGCTGGCGCGGGCGGTGTCGGTCGATCGGCTCGATCTGGGATTCGTGGATCTGCTGTCGCGCGAGGGTACGCTCGACCATCCGCTGTCGGGGCCGCACGAGGAGTTGTACTGGCGGCGGGCGCTGGTGGCGAGCACGGAGCCGCCGCGGAGCCGGTTCCCCGTCGTGGATGCCACGGTGGTGGCGAGCGTCGGTGCGGCGTTCGACATCAAGCCCCGGAGTCTCGAGATCGACCCGCAGGCAGTGGCCGCGGTGCTCGAGCAGATCGGGCTCGGACCGAACGGGCGCCCGTGGGACTGTGGGGCCTGTGGCTTCCCGACCTGCCGGCGGTTCGCCGAGGCCGCGGCGCAGGGCCGGGCGACGCTGAAGCAGTGCATGCCGTACCAGGAGCGCCGGGCGGACGAGGCGCAGCTCCAGGCGGCGGTCGACCAGCTCACCGGGCTCTCGACCTACCGGGTCCTGCGTGATCGGCTGGCGTTCGAGGTGGAGCGGAGCAAGCGGAGCGCCGAGGCGTTCGCGGTGCTCTTCCTCGACCTCGACCGGTTCAAGTCGGTCAACGACCAGTACGGGCATGAGGCCGGGAACGAGATCCTGCGGGGCGTGGCGGAGGAGATCCGGCAGGCCGTGCGGGCGTCGGACATCGCGGCCCGCTACGGTGGCGACGAGTTCGTGGTGATCCTCACGCGGACGGATCTCGAAGGCGGGGCCCGGGTGGCCGAGGCGCTGCGGGCCGGGATCGAGGGGGTGGGACGGCGGCTGGGGTATCCGCCGGGGCTGGTGACGGTGAGCGTGGGGCTCGCCGAGTTCGACCCGCATCAGCCGATCGACGGTGACCTGCTTGTGTCTGCCGACCGCGCGTTGTATCGCGCCAAGGCTGCGGGACGGAATGCGATCGCATGACTGTCATGACACGCCATGACCGCTACGAGGGGTGACAATACTGTGACGGGTTCCTTCAGCCCGCGTCCGTCCGACCCGGTTCCGCCGGGACGAGGTGGTCCGTCCGCGCCGGATTCGCTGCCCGATCCCTGGGGTGTGCGCCGCGCGGAGAATCTGCTCACCAGCCTGGAGGGCATCCTGTCGGCGCGTGTGGTCACGACGCCGCTGGGCGAGGTGAGCGAGATCCACGTGCTGGCGCAGTCGGGGCTCGCGCCCAAGCAGATCGTGCGAAACATCGAGTCCGCGCTCCTCGCGCAGTTGGGCCTCAAGGTGGATCACCGGAAGATCAGCATCGCGCAGACCGCGGACGTCCGGCCCATCGAGGCGCTGGAGAGCGAGGCGGTGCGGGAGCGGGCGCTCCACCGGGCGATCCTGTTCGAGAACCTGACGGTGGCACCGGGCCGGCGGCCGCACCGGATCACGATCACGGTGACGCTCTCGTTCCGGGGCCAGGTGGAGGTCGCGGAGGAGGAGAGCTCGGACACGCCCCGAAGCCGGGTCGAGGCGGCGGCAAAGGCGGCGGTCGGGGTGCTCGATCGGTTGCTCACGGATAGTTCGGTGGCGCTCGAGGGAGCCAAGATCGTGGAGGCGTTCGACCGCGAGTTCGCGTTCGTGGCGGTGCAGGGGTTGGGGGGGCGGGAAACGTTGCTCCTGACCGGCAGCGCGGTGATCAAGGAGAGCGCGGAACGGGCGGCGGTGTTTGCGGTATTGGACGCGACGAATCGGTGGACGGACGCGCGGCGGTCGTAACCGTCGACGCAGGCTCACCCAAACGAACGAAAGGAATTTAGGGGAGGGGACCCCGGTCGCCGGTAGGTGCGAGCGGAGCAGAGCGGACAACTGATCGAGCGGAGCGTCTGGCGCGCCATAGCGAGGCGAGCCACTTCCCGGCAGGACTCGGAGTCTCCGAAGGGAGGTGACGCTCTATGTTGAAGATCAGCTTGCTCTCGGCGGCGGCCCACTTGCTCACAAGCTCAATCGGGTTCTTCGCGAAAGCACTCGGAAGATCCGAAGGGCAGA
>DATBQV010000027.1:0-7761 GCA_036560625.1 Gemmatimonadales bacterium | reverse complement strand
CGCCGCCTCGCCTGCCAGATCTATCGCCTCGGCGGGCGTCGAGTGCCCCCACCCGGCCCGCGCACCGATGATCGATTCCGCATACATCGCGTCGTGGATGAGGGTATCGATGCCGCTGAGAAACGCCACCAGACGCGCGCGCCAATCCTCGGACACAGGATAGCTCCCGCCCGGTCCCAGCTCGTTGTCCGGCAGATAGGCGACTTCCCGACCGCCGCCGCCGGTCGCCAGCCGGTAGCCCAGGGTCGTTCCCGGGTGGCGAAGCCGAAGCGCCCGCACTTGGAACCCGTCTACCTCGAAGCTGCCCTCCGCGACCGGCGTCACGCTGAGGGTCGCCGCCAGCGCGGTGAGCGGGACGGGGAAGACCGTCGGCTCCATCTGGCGATGGAGGATCTCCTCCAGCGGAACGCCGCCCTGGGCCGAGCCGAAGATGTGGAGCGCGTTGCCGCGGATGCCGAGCGGCTTGAAGAAGGGGAACCCCTGGATGTGATCCCAGTGGGTGTGGGAGAGCAGCAGATTGACGCTGACCGGACGGCGGTGCGCCGCGAGCGCGGCACCAAGGGGGCGGAGACCGCTTCCCGCGTCGAGGACGACGAGCTTACCGCCTCCGTCTGTGATCCCGACGCAGGATGTGTTGCCTCCGTAGCGGGCGGTGCGGGGCCCCGGGGTGGGAATCGAACCCCGGGTGCCCCAGAAAGTCAGGGTATAGCCCACGTCCCTCCGTCGCGGGCGGTCATGCCAGCCGGGAGACGGGTGCGTCTCGCTCGCGCCGCGCCGCCGACCGGAGCGCGGCCCGGTCCCGGAGCAGAATGTCGCTCCGGGTCACCTCGATCACGCTGCGCTCCACCAGCACCCGCATCGCGCGCGAGACGGTTTCCCGGCTCGAGCCGATCATCTGCGCAAGCGTGTGGTGGGTGAGGCGGCGCGTGATGCGATCGCCCTGCTCCTCGTCGGCGAGCCGCAGCAGCAGATGCGCCAGCCGGCCGTTTACGTCGAGGAGGACCAGGCTGCCGATCTTCTCGTCGGCCCGGCGGAGACGGCGCGAGATCTCCTTGAGCAGCGAGATCGCCACCTCCGGCATGGCCCGGAGCCGGGCGTAGAAGTCGTCGCGCCGGAGGATGAGCAGATTGGACTCCTCCATCGCGATCACGTGCGCCGAGCGCGGGCCGTCGTCGAGAATCGCCATCTCGCCGAAGAAGCTGCCCGGCCCCAGCACTGAGAGAATCACCTCGCGCCCGTCCTCTGCCACCAGCACCACTTTCACCTGCCCGGCCGCGACCACGTAAAGCGCGTCGCCCGGGTCGTCCTCGAACACGATTACGCTGCCCTTCGGATAGCTCCGCTCGCGGACCGGCTCCGCGAACGCTTGCAGATCCGCCTCCGAGAGACTCTCGAAGAGGGGGACCCGCCGCAGGGTATCTATAGCTGCATGGGGCACAAGCGCCTCACGATAAGCGAAGATGTACAGGAGCACCCCGCAACCGGGGTGAGGAAAGACCTACATGGTAGGTAATAGCCATCACGCCACGGGCCCCACAAGCCCCCTTCGGGAATTGTGACAAAAGTCATACTTGCATGGAAGTGCTTTGGCCGATTATACTTGGCGGCTGTGGCATTGGAGGAGCCTACTGTGAAAGCCGATCTGCATCCGGTTTACCGGAAAATCATGGCGGTCTGCGCCTGCGGGAATCAGTTCGAGACCCGCTCCACGGCCGCGTCCATCCACGTCGAGGTGTGTGCCCAGTGCCACCCGTACTTCACGGGTAAGCAGCGCCTGGTCGACACGGCCGGCCGCGTGGATCGCTTCCGCCGCAGGTACAAGAGCGACACGGCGGCGGCCAAGGCGTAAGCGGTGGAGAGCCGACTCCGCCAGGCGCTCGCCCGCGCGGAGGAGGTCGCCCACTCGCTGGCCGACCCGGACGTCGCGCGGGATCCGTCCCAACTCCAGTCGCTCGGCCGTGAGCACGCTCGGCTCGCTCCCATCGTTCGGGCCGCCGAACGAGTGGCCCGGATGAAGGATGATCTCGAACAAGCTCGGGAGATGGCCCAGGAGGCCGATCCCGAGCTTGTCGCGTTGGCGAAGGCCGATCTCGCGCGCTTGCCACCCGAGATCGCGGCGCTCGAGGCCGAGCTGTACGAGCTGCTCATTCCCCGCGACCCGCACGATGACCGCGACGCCATCGTCGAAATCCGCGCCGGCACCGGCGGCGACGAGGCCGGGCTCTTCGCCGGCGAGCTGGCGCGGATGTACACCCGCTACGCGGAGCGGCACGGGCTCACGGTCGAGCCGATCTCCATCAGTGAGGGCAGTCTCGGCGGGGTGAAAGAGGCGATCTTCGCGGTGCGCGGGCAGGATGCGTACGGCCTCCTCCGTCGCGAGTCCGGCGTCCACCGGGTGCAGCGCGTCCCACAGACCGAGACCCAGGGCCGGATCCATACCTCGGCCGCCACCGTAGCCGTGCTCCCTGAGGCGGAGGAGGTGGACGTCAAGATCGAGCCGCAGGAGCTCAAGATCGACGTGTTCCGCTCCAGCGGCCCCGGCGGCCAGAGCGTAAACACGACGGACAGCGCGGTGCGGGTCACCCACCTTCCAACCGGGCTGGTGGTTCAGCAGCAGGACCAGAAATCCCAGCTGCAGAACAAGCTCAAGGCGCTGGAGGTGCTGCGGGCCCGGCTGCTGGACCGCATCATCGCCGAGCAGGAGGCCGCGCGCGCGCGCGATCGCCGGGCCATGGTGGGCACCGGCGATCGTTCGGCGAAGATCAGGACCTACAACTTTGCCCAGAGCCGCGTGACCGATCACCGCATCAACATGTCGGTTCACAATCTCGACGACGTACTGAACGGTCACATCGAGCCGCTGGTGGACGCACTCCGCATGGCGAGCCGACAGGAGCAGTCCGGTGCCTGACCTCGCCATCACGCTCGCGGCGGTCCTCGCCGAGGCAGGGTCCAGCCTGGACGCGGCAGGCATCGCGACGCCTGCGCGGGAGGCGCTGCGCATCTGGGCCGATCAACAGGGGCGTGAGCCGGGTCGCGCGTATCTCGAGCGGAGCCGGCCAGTCTCCCACGACGATGCGGCCGCGTACCTCGCGTTGGTCGAGCGCCGGGCGGCCGGCGAGCCGTTGGCGTATGTTACCGGCTGCGTCGGCTTTCGTCGGCTCGAGCTGCGCAGCGACCGCCGGGCGCTGATTCCGCGGCCGGAGACCGAAGGCCTCGTCGATCGGCTCCTGGCCCGCGCGTCCACGGGCAGAGTGGCGGACATCGGTACCGGCTCCGGGTGCATTGCACTCAGCCTGGCGCAGGAAGGCCGCTACAATGCCGTGGTCGCGATCGATCGGTCGGCGGGCGCGCTGGCGCTCGCCCGGACGAACCGCGACCTGCTTGGGGTCGCGATCGCCTTGCTGGAGGGGGATCTCACCTCGGGGCTGGCGTCGGCCAGTCTGGACGCGCTGATCGCGAATCCCCCGTACCTCACCGACGCCGAGTATGCGGCGCTGGAGCCGTCGGTGGCGCGGTGGGAGCCTCGAGCCGCGCTGGTGAGCGGGCCCGACGGCCTGGACGCCACGACCAGACTGCTGGACGACGGTCGCCGCGTGCTTCGTCCCGGTGGATGGATCGCGTTGGAGGTTGACGCCGGTCGGGCGCAGGCAGTTGCCGCGCTCGCCGGGCGGTTCGGCTGGGAGCGGGTGGAGGTCGGCGAAGACCTATTCGGGCGTGAGCGCTACGTGCTCGCGCGGAGGAATGAGACACCGTGATCTGGGACAAGGCGCAGGAGTTGGGCCGCCTCATCGGGCAGACACCGGAGTACCAGGGGCTGAGGCGGGCGGAAGCCAACCTCCGCGAGGACAAGGACACGCAGGCCAAGCTCGACCAGATCCAGCGTCTGGCGCGTCAGGTGGACCAGATAGTGTCGCAGGGCCAGATGCCCGACCCGCCGACCGCCGAGGCCTATGAGACCGCGGTGCGGGACCTCGAAGCCAGCGGCACCGGCCAGGCCTATGTCGTCGCCCGCGCCAACTTCGAGAAGCTGATGGCCAAGGTCAACCAGCAGATGGGTGAAGGGATGGAAAAAGGGGCGGCGAGCAGCATCATCACCCTGTCGTGAGCGGGTTCTTCCTCGTCGTCGAGGGAGCCGAAGGGGCGGGCAAGTCTACGCTGGCCGCGGCCCTCGTGGCGCGGATGCGGACGAGGGGACTCGACCCCGTCAGCGTGCGGGAGCCGGGCGGCACGGGAGCGGCCGAGGCAATCCGGGCGGCGTTCCTCGACCCGGCTAACCGGTTCGGGCCCAATACCGAGCTTTTGTACATCTGCGCAGCGCGGGCCCATTTGGTGCAGGAGGTCGTCCGGCCGGCCCTGGCGACCGGACGGGTGGTGGTCTGCGACCGGTACGACCTCTCCACCCAGGCCTACCAGGCTGCCGGGCGGGGGCTCGATCCGGGCACGGTGACCCTGGTCAACGAGGTAGCGACTGGCGGTCTTCGGCCACACCTGACGCTCGTGCTCGACATCCCGCCCGACGCGGGGGTCGCCCGCCAGCGGGCCGGGGGCAAGGCCCGTGACAGGCTGGAACAGGAAGACGCGCAATTCCATCGCCGGGTGGCCGAGGCGTATCTAGCGGCAACGGGCGATGGGGTGCGACATTTGGACGGAATGGCGCCGCCCGCAGCCGTACTCGACGCTGCGTGGGCCGAGTTGGTCACGGCGGCGCCGGCAACCTTTCGGACGGGCGGCTGATGGCCTCCCGAGGGCTTCGGAGGACGTGAGTATGAAGCAGCGCTGGGGCGTGATCGGGCTGGTGGCGGTGATCTCCTTCTTCAGTGGCGGCTGGCTCCTGCAGCGGGGCGTCGCGGCTGGGGGCAACGTCTACCAGCAGGCGCGCCTGTTCGACGACGTGCTCTCTCACGTCCACAACTACTACGTCGACTCCATCGGCGAGACCGACCTCTACGACAAAGCCACGAACGGGATGCTGGAGGAGCTCAAGGATCCCTACTCGGTACTCCTCACCGGCGACGACTACCGGGCGCTCACCGAGCAGACCTCGGGCAACTACGCGGGGCTGGGAATCCAGATCGACGTTCGCGACGGGTGGATCACGGTCGTGGCGCCGCTGCCCGAGACGCCCGCGGAGCGGGCCGGCATTCAGACCGGTGACCAGATCATCGAGGTCGACGGCAAGTCGACCGAGGGCTGGAAGAACGACCAGGCGGTGAAGGCCCTCCGGGGCGACGCCGGCAGCAAGATCTCGGTGAAGATCCGCCGGGCCGGGCTCGCCGATCCGATTCCTTACGACCTCACCCGGGCCACGATCCACATCCGCTCGGTGCCGCAAGGGACGACCTTCGAGGGCGGCGTGGGGTACATCTCCCTCAACCCGGTTGCCGAGACGTCCGCGCAGGAGCTGCGCGACGAGATCACGGCGATGAAGGCCAAGGGGATGAAGTCCATGGTGCTCGATCTCCGGCTCAATCCCGGCGGTCTGCTCGACCAGGGCGTCAAGGTGGCGGAGCTGTTCCTCGACAAGGGCCAGGAAATCGTCTCGACCCGCGGCCGCGCCCGGGGCTCGAGCAAGGAGTTCTACGACGACATCCGCCAGCCTTGGCCGGATCTGCCCATCGTGGTGCTCGTGAACGAAGGCACGGCGAGCGCGGCTGAGATCATCGCGGGCGCGCTCCAGGATCATGACCGGGCAGTCGTGGTCGGCGCGCCCACGTTCGGCAAGGGCCTGGTTCAGACGCTGTTCCCGCTGGGTGACGGCGTGGCGCTCAAGCTTACGACCGCCCGCTGGTACACGCCGAGCGGCCGCACGATCCAGCGCATCGCCAAGAATGAGGAAGACCAGCTGGAGCAGGCCGAGGCCGCGGCCAACGGCACCAACCCCGCGATCTCCGATTCGGCGCTCCGGCAGCGGCCGGCTTTCCACACCGACGGCGGACGGCTGGTGCGCGGCGGCGGCGGGATCGTGCCGGACATCGTCGTGCGGCCTGATACGCTCAGCGGTGGCGAGCGCGAGTTTGCCAAGGCTCTCGGCGCCAAGCTGCCGGTCTATCGCGACGTGCTGACGACCTACGCGCTCGAGATGAAGCGGACCAAGGCGCTCCAGACCGAGAGCTTCAAGGTGAGCCCGGAAATGCGCCAGGAGGTCTACCAGCGCCTCAAGGGGAAGGGTGTCGACATCCCGGCCGCGCAGTTCAACGGCGCCGGCACGTTGGTGGACGAGCAGCTTGGATACGAGGTCGCACGTTACCTGTTCGGGCGCCCCGCTGAGTTCCGGCGGCGCTCGCTCGACGACCGCCAGCTCCAAACGGCCATTTCACTTCTGCGCAAGGCGCAAACGCCCAAAGACCTGATGGGTCTGGCCATGGCCAGCGCGGCAGCGTCCGGGACCAACTGATCGGCCAAACCCCGGCGAGAGTCCGGACTACCGAGCCCGGCCGCTTCCCGATGGGAGCCGGCCGGGCTGTTCGTTTGGGGGCAGCAGCCCGAGGCAGGAGATGACCGGCTTCAGGACCGCGATCGTCGGTGCCGGGCGCATGGGCCAGGGGATCGGTCTCGGCCTCGTCGCGGCGGGATGGGACGTGCTGGTGTTGGCCCGGACGGCTCGCCCGGTGTCCCCGGGGCTCGAGGTTGCTGTCGGCGCCCTAACGGCCGATGCAGTTCGCGATCGACCGCTCGTGCTGGTCGCCACTCCCGATGACGCCATCGCACAGGCTGCCGAAGCGTTGGCCGCGAGCGGTGGCGTGGGCCGCGATCACGTGGTGCTGCATCTGTCGGGTCTGCTCGACCGAGCCGCCCTGGCGGCCCTCGAGCGAACGGGAGCGGCCCTGGGGTCGTTCCATCCGCTCCAGAGCGTCGCAGAGTCCGCCGGGGCTCCAGCGCAGCTCCGTGGCGCCTTCGCCGGCATCGAGGGCGACCCGCGCGCCCTCGCGGCCGGGCAGCGGGTGGCGGCGGCGCTCGGCATGACGGCAGTCCCCATCGACTCCGCGGCCAAACCGGCCTATCACGCGGGAGCCGTGCTCGCGGCCAACTACACGACCGCGCTCGTTGGGGTCGCGGCACGGTTGGCGGAGGCCGCGGGCGTGCCGCCGGAGACCGCCGCGCGCATGTACGTGCCGTTGGTCGCGGGCGCGGCCGCGAATCTCGTGGACCTGGGCGCGGCCCAGGCGCTCACCGGGCCGATTCGCCGAGGGGATACGGGCACCATCCGCGCCCACCTGGCCGCGCTTCCCGCCGAGCTGCGTCCGCTGTATCGGATCCTCGGCCGCCAGGCGCTCAAGCTGGCGCGCGAGGCCGGGCTGTCGGACAGTTCGGCGAGTGCAGTGATGGATGTACTGGAGGGGGACGACCCGGGCGGCGGGGAGGGCTGACGGATCAGCCCTGATCCACGACCCTCACGCCGTCGGGTACGACGAAATTGAAGGCGTTCCCTGCCACGGGCTGATTCACCCGCAGGTTGTGCAGCGTGAGTGTCCGTCGCTGCCCCGACAGCTCCTCGATCTCCATCCGCCGTGGCAGGCCGTCGGACCGATCGATCCACACGGTCGCCCGGCTGAATGGCATGTCGGGGACGGTCGGGACCATCTCCACGACGTCCATCGACCGGTTGTCGAGCTGGTCGGCGCGCAGATAGGTGGACGAGTAGCGGTCGGTGGGACGGTCGAGCAGCCAGGCGAGAAGATTGTAACCGTACACGGGACCGCCGCTCGGAACCGGGAGGCGAAGCACCTGGCCCGGCGTTGTGCTGGGGGTGTAGACCCA
>DATBQV010000026.1:0-9336 GCA_036560625.1 Gemmatimonadales bacterium | reverse complement strand
CATGTCGGAGTGGGTGGCCGCGATCCTGATCGGGACCTATGCCTGCTCGCTCCTGTTCACCCTTCGGACCCACAAGCGGCTCCTGGGCAGCGAGCCACATCCGGTCATGGGACCGGTGTGGACCACGGGCAAGGCGATGCTCGTTCTCGCGCTGGCGACCGTGGGCGTGGCGGTCGAATCCGAGATCCTGGTGCACGCCACCGAGGCGGTGACCGCGACGCTGGGGCTGAGCCAGGTGTTTCTCGGGCTGGTGATCATCCCGATCATCGGCAACGCCGCGGAGCATGCATCAGCCGTCATGGTGGCGCGCAAAGGACAGGTCGAGCTGGCGCTCCAGATTGCATTGGGCTCCAGCACGCAAATTGCCTTGCTCGTCGGCCCGTTGCTCGTATTTGTGGGGGTGGTCCTTGGCCGGCAGATGGACCTCGTCTTTCAGCCGTTCGAGGTGATGGCGCTGGGCCTCGCGACCGGGGTGGTGGCCATCCTCACGCTGGATGGGGAATCTCATTGGTTCGAGGGGGTGCAACTCCTGGCAGTTTACGCCATGATAGGCGTCGCTGCTTTCTTCATCTGACACAAATCGAACATGGCCGAACGGCTGGCCTCAAGCTAGCTTCCGATCAACTCTTAGCGGGGACCTCCGGGTGCGGACTCGCCCGACGATTCTCTTCTTTTCGCCGGATGCGTGCCCGGTCCCGGCGCTGGTGCGCCAGTGGGCGCTGGCGCGAGCATTCCCGCTGGTCACCCTCCAAGACGGCGACGAGGTCGAATCGATTGTCCTCCGGGGCCATCCGTGCCTGCTGTTCGTGCACGCGGACAGCGCCGGAGACCACGGGACCGCCCTCGTGAAACGCCTGAAAAGCGACGCATTTACCGCCATCGTTCCGGTGACCGTGCTGGCCGGCGCCCACCACCCCGATCACGTGCAGGCGTGGTTCGAGGCCGGCGCCGACGAGGTGATTACTGGGCTCTTCTCCCCGGCGGAGCAGCGCGCGCGGGTCGAGGCCATGCTGGTTCGTACCGAGCGCGACGTGTCGGTGCATCCGTCGACCCGCCTTCCCGGCACGACCGAGATCGAGCGCGAAATCCGCCGGCGGCTCGAGAGCCACCAGGATTTTGCGGTCTGCTACGCCGACCTGGACCACTTCAAGGAATTCAACGACCGGTACAGCTACTACGACGGCGACCGGGTCATCTATCTGCTCTCGCGGATCCTGCACGACGTCGTGAAGGGTCTCCTGGGCGCGCGCGGGTTCGTGGGGCACATCGGCGGCGACGACTTCATCTTCATCATTCCGGCATCCGAGATTCACGGTGTGTGCACCGAAATCCTCGCCGTGTTCGACACGCTGATTCCGCTCCAGTACAACGAGCAGGATCGCCGGGCGGGCTACTTTTTCGGGAAGGACCGTCGCGGTCAGCTGCACCGGGTGCCGCTCATGACGCTGTCGATCGGGATCGTGACCAACCGGAATCGGCGCTTCGCGCACCCGGCGCAGGTAAGCGAGCTGGCCACCGAGATGAAGAGCTACGCCAAGACGCTGCCAGGATCAGTATTCGTGGTGGATCGCCGACAGGGCGCGGAGGCCGATCTCCGGCCGGCGCCGGGAACCCGGGACCAGCGGTGAGGGTGCTCCCATGAACGTCTCCTGTCCCAACTGCAGCACCACCTATCGGGTGGACCCCGGGAAGGTCCCGGAAAGCGGCATCCGGGCGCGCTGTGCCGTGTGCAGCGCCGTCTTCGCGGTCCGGCGCGACGGGAGTGGGCCGGCGGGCGTCCCCACCGCCGGCGCGTCGGTCTCCGCGCCCGCGCCAGCTCCGCCAGCGCCCCCGGCTCCGCCTGCGCACCGGCCGGCTGCCGGACCGCCCGGGGCTCCGCCGTCACCTACGCTCCACGCGCCGCCCGTGCCCGCCCAGCCCGCCCGGGGGCCATCGCCACCGGCGACCCCCGGCGGAATACGCCCGCCTACGTTCCGGGCCCCGGCGGGCCCGCCGAGGCCGGCCGGACCGCCCTCTGCGCCGGCAGGCCCGCCGCCACCGCCGCGACCACCGGTGCACGCGGTGCCCGCTCCCTCGGCTCCAGTGTCAGCCTCTGCGGCAGCCGCCCCGGCCCCCGCTCCGACTCCCGGCGCGGCGCCCTCGCGGCCGATCAATCCGTTCCTCTCGCAGGATCCGGCCGCCAAGGCGCGCCGGCTGGCGCGAGCACTGATCTCCGACATGGTCGTCTACCACCCGGCCAAGCGGCAGGAGGGATTGCGCGACGGCACGCTGAAGCAGCTCTTCGAGGAGGAAATCCGGAAGAGCTGGGAGGAGTACGCGGATCAGGTCGGCCAGGACGTTGCCGACTCGACCCCGTACTTCCGCGAGGCGCTCAACGAGATCCTGGCGGACGGGAAGCAGCTTTTTTAGCGCTTACTTTTTACTTCCGGTCCCTCCCCTTATCTTAGTGTCCGGCATCAGTCTGGGGCCGTTCGTCCGCCGCGGGCGGTCGAGCGGCTCACTCGTATCAGCAATTCCAGTCACCAGCGCGGAGCTGCCTTATGTCGGATCTCGCCGATCGCCTGGCCGAGCTCGAGCACCGGGTCACCGAACTCCGAGATTTCCTTTGACCTGACCGGAAAGTCGGAGCGACTCGCGGCTTTGGAGGCCAAGCAGGCGGAGCCCGGCTTCTGGGCCAACGCGGAGTCCGCGCGCACCGCCGTACAGGAGGTGAAGCAGCTCAAGGGGTGGGTCACGCCCTATGAGTCCCTGCGGCAACGGCTCCAGGGCGCGCGCGAGCTGGCGGAGCTGATCGAGCACGAGCCGGACCCGGACATGCTGGGGGAGCTGGAGAAAGAGTCTGCCGACCTGGCGCAGGCGGTGCAGGCGTTCGAGCTCCAGGCCATGCTTCAGGGTCCGGAAGACGAGAAGGACGCGCTCCTGACCATCCATCCCGGCGCCGGAGGCACCGAGTCGCAGGACTGGGCGGAAATGCTGATGCGCATGTACGTCCGGTGGGCGGAGCGCCACGGCTTCGAGGTGAGCATCCTCGACCTGCTGCCCGGCGAGGAGGCCGGGATCAAGTCCGTCTCCATCGAGATCAAGGGTCAGTACGCCTACGGATACTTGAAGGCCGAGAAGGGCGTGCACCGGCTGGTCCGCATCTCGCCGTACGACTCCCAGGCCAGGCGTCACACCTCGTTCGCGTCCGTGTTCGTGTATCCGGAGGTGGACGACACCATCGAGATCGACCTCCGCGACGAGGACATCAAGATGGACGTGTTCCGGGCCTCCGGGGCGGGTGGCCAGCACGTCAACAAGACCTCGTCGGCGGTGAGGCTGACCCACCTTCCGAGCGGGATCGTGGTCTCCTGTCAGCAGGAGCGCAGCCAGGGCAAGAACAAGGCGACGGCGTACAAGATGCTCCGGGCCGCGCTGTATCAGAAAAAGCTGGAAGAGCAGGAGGCCGCTCGCGCGGTGCTCGAGGCGACCAAGACGGACAATTCGTGGGGCAACCAGATCCGGTCCTACGTCTTCCAGCCGTACACGATGGTGAACGACCACCGCACGGAGCTCAAGGTCTCCGACGTGCAGAAGGTCATGGACGGCGATCTGGATCAGTTCATTCAGGCGTACCTGAAGCGGTTCGGGGGCAAGGCGGCGTGAGCGCAACCGAAGAGCGCAACTACGTGGAGGCCGCAAGGCGCGAGAAGCGAGCCGAGCTGGAGAAGCTCGGCGTAGCCCCGTTCGCGCTCCGGTTCGACCGGACGCACACCGCCGCCGAGGCGCTCGCCGCCTACCAGGACGCGATGGGCGAGGCGGGGCCCGAGGTCAGTGTGGCCGGGCGCGTCTGCTCGCTCCGGTCGCAGGGAAAGACCGCCTTCATTCACCTGGAAGATGTCTCGGGCCGGCTTCAGGTCTATTTCCGCCAGGACGCGCTCAAGGACCGCTACGAGCTGGTCAAGCTGCTCGATCTCGACGACCACATCGGGGTGCGCGGCCGGCTGTTCCGCACCAAAATGGGCGAGATCACCGTGCGGGTGGAGGCGGTCGAGCTGCTGGCCAAGTCGCTGCGTCCACTGCCGCGGGGCAAGACCTACGTGCGCGAGGACGGCACCACGGGTGACACGGCGCTCGCCGACCCCGAGGTTCGCTATCGCCAGCGGTACGCCGATCTCGCGGTGCATCCGGAGGTGCGCGAGGTCTTTCGCGTGCGGGCCAGGGCGATCGCCTTTTTGCGGCGCTTTCTCGACGACCGGGGGTTCCTGGAGGTGGAAACGCCGATTCTCCAGCCGCTCTATGGCGGCGCGGCCGCGCGGCCCTTCGTCACCCACCACAACACCCTCGACATGCCGCTGTACCTCCGGATCGCCGACGAGCTGTACCTCAAGCGACTCCTGGTTGGCGGACTCGAGCGGGTGTACGAGATGGGACACGATTTCCGCAACGAGGGGATCGATCGCACGCACTTCCCCGAGTTCACCATGCTGGAGTTCTACCAGGCGTACGCCGACTATCACGACATGATGGACCTCGTGGAGGCAATGGTCGCCGGCGTGGTGGAGCACGTGACGGGATCGCTTCGCCTCGAGCGCGGCGGGGTCACGCTCGACTTCACGCGTCCATGGCCGCGGGTCTCGTTCATTGACGGCGTCCGGCAGCACAGCGGGCTCGACCTGCGGACGGCGTCCGAAGCCGAGCTGCGCGCGTTTCTCGCGGAGCGGCGGCGTGCGGCCAAGAGCGATCCGGACGAGGCGCCGATCGATGCGCTCTCGGGCGGCAAGCTTCTCGATGAGGTGTTCAAGGCCACGCTCGAGCCCCATCTGATTCAGCCGACGTTCGTGGTCGACTACCCGAAAGCGCTCTCGCCGCTTGCTCGCGTTCACCGGACCGACCCCGCGCTCACCGAGCGCTTCGAGCTGTTCGTGCAGGGGCTGGAGATGGCCAACGCCTTCAGTGAGCTGATCGACCCCGACGACCAGCGCGCGCGATTCGAGGACCAGGGACGCCAGCGCGCCGCCGGCGACGAAGAGGCCCAGCGCTACGACGCCGACTACCTCCGCGCGCTGGAATACGGGATGCCGCCCGCAGGCGGTGTCGGCGTCGGCGTGGACCGGCTGATCATGCTGCTCACCGGCCAGCCGTCGATCCGCGACGTGATCCTCTTCCCGGCCATGCGGCCGGAGGGCTGAGCCGCGGATGACTCCCCCCACCGGCGCACGTCAGGGTGCCTCGGAGCGGCCCGAGGCTCCGATCGCAGGCTCGCCCGAGTACCGCTCCATCCTCCGCTGGCCGACGATGCTCGAGCGGCGGATCGCCGCTCGCTATCTCCGGTCACGGCGCAGCTCGCGCACGGCCTCGCTCAACACGATCATCGCCATCGGCGGCGTCGCTGTGGGCGTGATGGCGCTCATCGTCGTCCTCGGGGTGATGAACGGGCTCCGGGACGACCTGCGCGAGCGGATTCTCGTCGCCAACCCGCATCTCCGGGTCCTGACGTTCGGGGCGGGGCTGCGGGTGGACGACTGGCGGCGGGTGCTGGCGGAGGTGAAACGGGATCCCGAGGTCGTCGCCGCGGCGCCGGAAGTGATCAGTCAGGCCGGGATCAGCTCCGGACACGACTACGGCGAAGGGGTCAACCTCCTCGGCTTCGACCCGGACACCGGTACTCGTTCGGTGACGACGTTCCCCCAGTCCATCAAGAAGGGCGACCTCTCGTTCCGGCCAACCCGCTCGGACGTAGATGGGGCGGTGCTCCTGGGGACTCGGCTGGCAAGCCGGCTCACTGTCTATCCCGGCGACGTCGTGACCCTGGTGCCGGTCACCCAGGCCAAGGTGAATCCGGCGCTGGGCGTGGCCGTGCCGAAGTTCTGGAAGTTTGAGGTCACCGGGCTCTTCGACACCGGCATGTTCCAGTATGACAACCAGTTCGTGGTCGTGTCGCGGGAGATGGCGCAGAAGTTCACCGGCCTGGGTGACGCCGTGTCCGGAATCGCGGTGCGGGTGACGAACCCGGACCTGGCGCCGGAGGTGGGACGCCGGATCGAGGACCGTCTGGGCTACCCCTTCCGCACGCTCGACTGGCAGACCCAGAACGCGAGCCTCTTCAGCGCGCTGGAGCTCGAAAAGCTCGCCATGGGCCTGATTATTTTCTTCATCATGGTGGTGGCCGCGTTCAACATCGTGGGGACGCTGACCATGGTGGTCACGGACAAGACGCGGGAGATCGGCATCCTCCAAGCCATGGGGCTCACGGCGCCCGCGGTCGCCCGGATCTTTCTGGCGCAGGGCGCGATCATCGGTCTGGCTGGCACCGTGTTCGGCCTGCTCGGCGGCCTCGCGGCGTCGTACATCGTGGATCGCTCCGGCCTGATCCGGATCAACCCGGCCGTCTATTTCATCGATCACCTCCCGGTGCACGTGGAGGTGCTCGACGTGCTCTCGGTGGTCCTCGCGAGCCTCACGATCGCCGTGCTCGCGACCCTGTACCCGTCGCGCTCGGCCGCCAGGCTCACGCCGGTCGAAGCGATCCGGCACGAGTGAGGAACGGAGTGAGCTGTGCCGATACTTGAGGCGACCAGTCTCCGGAAGATTTACCGCGGCGGGGACGGCAACCCCATCGAGGTCCTGTCCGCCGCCGACCTGACGGTGGGCCGAGGCGAGTTCGTCGCCATCGTGGGAGCGAGCGGCGCGGGCAAGAGCACGCTGCTGCATCTGCTCGGCGCGCTCGATCGGCCCACGTCGGGAACAGTCCGGCTGGACGGGCAGGCCTACGCCGACCTGACGCCGGCCGAGCTGGCCCAGGTGCGGAACCGGAAGCTCGGATTCGTCTTCCAGTTTCACCATCTGCTGCGGGAGTTTACCGCGCTGGAGAACGTCATGATGCCCCTGCTGATCGCGGGCGCGTCGGACGCCGAGGCGCGGTCGCGGGCCGAGCAGCTGCTCGCGCGGGTGGGGCTCGCCGGCCGCATGACCCACCGGCCCTCCGCGCTCTCGGGCGGTGAGCAGCAGCGCACGGCCGTGGCCCGCGCGCTGGCGACCGACCCGATCGTCGTGCTCGCGGACGAGCCGTCCGGCAATCTCGACTACGGCCACAGCGAGCTGCTCCACGATCTGTTCGCCGGACTCGCGCGCGAGTTCGAGACCGCGCTCGTCGTAGTGACCCACAACCGATTGCTTGCGGCCCGGGCGGACCGCGTGCTGAGTCTGGAAAGCGGGCGGCTGGTCCCGTTGTCCGGCGTGGAGTCGATGCCCTGATGGAATGCGATAGCTGTCACGAGCGGGACGCCGTCGTCCACCTGACGCAGATCGTGAACGAGCAGGTCACGACGCTGCATCTCTGCGAGCGCTGCGCCGCGGAGAAGGGGGTCGAGAGCGCCGGCTCGGTCGCCGGGACCAAGATCGGCTCGTTCCTCTCGGCGATGACCAAGGGGCTGCCCGATCAGTCGCTGGTGCCGAGCGGCGGCGAAAAGCATGTTTGCCCGCGGTGCGGCGCTTCGCTCCAGGACTTCCGGGAAAGCGGCCGCCTCGGCTGCGCGGATTGCTGGCGTGCGTTCGAGATCCCGCTCCGCGATCTGCTCCGGCGGCTGCACGGGTCAACCGTCCACATGGGCGAGCGCTACGCGCTCCAGGCCGGGGTCGAGCGCGATCCGGGACGCCGTGCCGCCGAGCTGCGGGAGCAGCTCCGCCTGGCGGTGGAGACGGAGAACTTCGAGCTGGCGGCGGAGCTGCGGGACCGGCTGCGGGTGGCCGAATGATCGACCTGAGTCTGCTGACCGACGGCGGCGTCGGCTGGCTCGACGCCAGCGGGCCGATGAGCCATCTCGTGCTCTCGACACGGGTTCGGCTCGCCCGCAACCTCGCGGACCACGTGTTCCTCACGCGGAACACGGAGGACGAGCGGGAGGCCATCCTGGAGCAGGTCCAGGAGGCCGCGCGGGACACGGTACTGCTCCGGCGCGCCGTGGCCTTCCGCATCGACACGTTGGACCGGACCGATCGCCAGCTGCTGCACGAGCGGCACCTGGTGAGCAAGGAGCTGGCCGGCCTCGATGCCGACGGACGGGTCCGGGTGGGGGCCTGCCTCCTGGTCCAGGACCGCATCGGCGCGATGCTGAACGAGGAGGACCACCTCCGGCTTCAGGGTCTGCATTCCGGCTTTTCGCTGGACGGCGCGTACGGTGAGCTCGACAGGCTGGACGCCGAACTGGGACAACGACTTCCGTTCGCATTTCACCCGGAGTTTGGTTACCTTACCAGTTGTCCCACGAACGTCGGGACAGGACTCCGAGCGTCGGTGTTGATCCACCTGCCGGGGCTGGTGCTGACCAAGGAAATATCCAAGGTCCTTCAAGGCCTGGCGCAGGTGGGGCTCACCTACCGGGGGTTGTACGGCGAGGGGAGCGAAGTCGTCGGCAACTTCTTTCAGCTCTCCAACCAGACGACCCTCGGCAAGTCGGAAGCCGAGCTCCTCGATCACCTGGGCAAGATGGTGCGCCAGGTGGTCGACTACGAGGAGCAGGCTCGGCAGGTGCTCCTGCGGGACGCGCCGACGATCATGGAAGACAAGGTGTGGCGCGCCTTCGGGCTCCTCCGGTACGCTCGGTCGCTCTCGTTCGAGGAGGCCATGAATCTCCTCAGCGGCGTGCGGTTGGGCGTCGGGATGGGGCTCATCGCCGGCCTCGGGATGTACACGCTGAACAAGCTGCTGGTGTACACGCAGCCGGCGCACCTCGCAGTCGCGCACGGCGTCGCGCCGGCCGATCCGGAACTCTCCATCCGCCGAGCCGAATACGTGCGCAAGATTCTGGAAGAGGAAGTTGGGCGGCGTGCCTGACGCCCACATGTACGGCATGAACGCAGGGTGCCACCGATGAACGGCTACAATTTTACCGATCGAGTCCGCAAGGTGCTCCAGATGGCGCGGGAGGAAGCCGCCCGTCTGCACCACGAATACGTGGGAACGGAGCACATTCTCCTTGGCCTCATCCGCGAAGGCGAGGGCGTGGCTGCGGCCGTGCTCACCAACCTGAACGTGGATCTCGAGGAAATTCAGCAAAAGATTGAGGAGACGGTCAAGAAGGGCAAAGCGGCCGCGGCCGCCGGCCCCGACCTTCCGTACACCTCGCGCGCCAAGAAGGTGCTCGAGCTGGCCATGACCGAAGCCCGCGAGCTCAACCACTCCTACGTCGGCACCGAGCACCTGCTGCTCGGGCTCCTCCGCGAAGAGAAGGGGATCGCGGCCCAGGTGCTCACCGAGACCGGCGTGAACCTCGATGCCGCACGCGCGGAGACGCTGCGCCTGCTGGGCACCGAGATGCCGGCCGCGGGAACGGCTGCGCCGACGGGCGCCACGGC
>DATBQV010000025.1:0-4398 GCA_036560625.1 Gemmatimonadales bacterium | reverse complement strand
CTCCGTCGGCGTCGCTCGCGGATCCGGCAGCGCGATCGTCGCCCGGATCCTGGACGTGGTCAGTCTTTCGATGGTCGCCGTGGTGGCGTCCTTCTTCACTGCGACGGTCGAGCCACCCGCTGTCGTTCTCGCCGCGGGGGGTGCTTTCGTCATCGGTCTTGGCGTGCTCCTGTCGCTGATCATCCCCGGGCCGCGGATGCTCGTCGCGCGCCTCGTGGCGCGCATCCCGAGACTCGCTCCCCTGGCGTCGCGGGCGGAGGCGGAGCTCGACGAGCTCAACAGTCGCGCTCGGTGGGCAAACCTCGTCGGCAGCACGGTTTTCTGCCGGCTCGCCACCGCGGTGCAGTACGCGGCGCTGATGAGCATGGTCGGTCTCCACCTTGGGTTCTGGCAGACCTGGTTCGTCCTGTCCATCCGAACCCTCCTGCTGACCATCCCGATCCAGGGCATCGCCGGCATCGGCACCGGGCAGGCATGGTGGGCGGGAGCGCTCCTCCTCGAGGGCGTGAGCGGTGGGCTCGCCGTCGGCGCCGGGCTCACGCTGCAGGCGATCGACCTCGCCGTCTCGCTCCCCGTCGCCGGGCTCGCCAGTGCGCTGCTCATCCGCCGCCGCGCGGAGCCCTCGGACCTCGAACCCGAGGAGGACGACGTGGCCGAAGAGAACCCTGGACTCGATGTGGTTGGTGCGCCCACGCCGACGCCGCGCCAGCCCATCCACGTCGCCTGAGACGTCCACAGCCCATCACCCTCTGGAGGCGCACCCATGCCCTTGATCGACCGCGACGGTGAGTACGACGTCGTCGTCATCGGAGCCGGGTCAACCGGCGAGAACGTGGCGGGCCGGATCACCCGGGGCGGTCTGACCTGCGCCGTGGTCGAGAGCGAGCTGGTTGGCGGGGACTGCTCGTACTGGGCGTGCATGCCGAGCAAGGCGCTGCTTCGGAGTGGACAGGCGCTGCGCGCGGCCCAGGCGGTCGACGGGGCCCGGCAGGCGGTCACCGGGCCGATCGACAGCGAAGCCGTTCTGCGCCGGCGCGACAGCTTCGCATCCCACTGGAAGGACGACTCGCAGGTGAAGTGGCTCGAGAAGGAGCACATCGACCTCGCCCGAGGGATTGGCCGGCTCGACGGGGAGCGCCGGGTCGTCGTGACCCCGCCGGAGGGTGCCGCCTTCACGCTCGTCGCCCGCAGCGCGGTCGCGATCTGTACCGGGAGCCGGGCGTCGATCCCGCCGATTCCCGGGATCGAAACCGCACAGGCGTGGACGAGCCACGACGCCACGAGCGCCCAGGCGGTCCCCCGCAGGCTGATCATCATCGGCGGCGGCGTGGTCGCATGCGAGATGGCAGACGCGTGGCGAACGCTGGGCAGCGAGGAGGTCACGGTGATCGTTCGGGACGATCGGCTCCTCGGCAATACGGAGGATTTCGCGGGCGAGGCCGTGCGCGCCTCTTTCGAAGACCGAGGCATCACCGTCCTCCTCAGCACGGTCACCGAGCGCGTGTCCCGCGACCAGACTGGGGAGGTCGCCGTGGTGCTCGCCGGTGGAAGATCAATCAGCGGCGACGAGTTGCTGGTCGCGACAGGCAGGGCTCCGAGAACCGACGAGATCGGCCTTGACACGGTGGGGCTCCGCCCCGGGACGTGGCTCAACGTCGATGACACCTGCCGGGTCGAGGGCGGCGGTGACTGGCTCTACGCGGCCGGGGATCTCAATCACCGGGCGCTGCTCACCCACATGGGCAAGTACCAGGGGCGTGCCTGCGGCGACGCGATCGTGGCACGCGCCGCGGGTAAGCTCTCCGCCGACCCGCCACCGTGGTCCAGCTTCGCGGCAACCGCCGACCACGCCGCCATACCGCAGGTGATATTCACCGACCCCGAGGTGTCGGCGGTGGGGCTGACGCACTCCGCGGCGGTGGCGGCGGGGCTCAACGTGCGCGCCGTCGACTACGAGATCGGCGACGTCTCCGGGGCCGGCCTGCTGGCGGACGGCTACACCGGGCGCGCCCGGATGGTGGTCGACGAGGATCGCAAGGTCATCGTCGGCGTGACCTTCACCGGCCCGGGCGTCGGCGACCTCATCCACGCAGCCACGGTCGCGGTTGTCGGCGAGGTGCCGCTCGACCGCCTCTGGCACGCCGTCCCGTCCTATCCGACGGTGAGCGAGATCTGGCTGCGCCTGCTGGAGACCTACGGCCTGTAGGTCAGTTGCCGATGTGGTTCGCTGGCACCGCGCCCATCCTGCCGGCCTGGTAATCGGCGAGGGCCTGCGCGATCTCTGCATGGGTGTTCATCACGAACGGGCCGTAGTGGGCCACCGGCTCGCGGATCGGGCGTCCGCCGAGGATGAGCAGGTCGAGGTTGGGATGACGGCTCTCCTGGTGGGTGCCGGCGGTGGCGGTGATGACGTCGCCGGTGCCGAGCGCGGCGAGCTGTCCCGACTGGATCGGACGCCGCTCCTCGCCGACGGTCCCGCTGCCCGCGAGGACATAGATGAGCGCGTTGAAATCGCGCGGCCACGGCAGCACCAGCTGCGCGCCCGGGCTCACGGTCACATGCGCGAGGGAGATCGGCGTGTAGGTGACCCCCGGTCCGCGATGACCGGCAACCTCGCCTGCGATGACCCGCAGGAGCGCGCCCCCGTCGTAGGAGGTGAGCAGGGCGACGTTCCCGGCGCGGATGTCCTGGTACCTGGCGGGGACCCATTTCTGCGCAGCGGGGAGGTTGACCCACAGCTGGAAGCCGTGGAAGAGACCACCACTGGCGATGAGGTCCTCCGGCGGACGCTCGATGTGGAGAATGCCGGCGCCGGCGGTCATCCACTGCGTATCACCGTTGGTGATCAGCCCGCCACCACCGTTGGAGTCCTGGTGCTGGAAGGTGCCGTCGATCATGTACGTGACGGTCTCGAAGCCGCGATGCGGATGCCACGGCGTGCCCTTGGGCTCGCCGGGTGCGTACTCCACCTCGCCCATCTGATCCATGTGGATGAACGGATCGATGAGCGCGGGATCGGTACCCGCGAAGGCGCGGCGCACCGGGAACCCTTCGCCCTCGAGCCCGTGCGGCGCCGTCGCGACGCTGATGACCGGCCGGTACGTCGACGCGGTGGGGTCGGGTTGCGGGATGTGCGGAAGCGCGGTGATGTCGGCGACGGTCACAGCAGGCATGGCGAAAATTCCTTACAGGGCAAGCGCCTTTGTCGGCGCCATCACGTGTTCCAGATCCCAGCTCACACCGGGAACGTCGATGTACAGCTCGATCTCGTTGCCGTCGGGATCGGTGATGTAGAGACTGTGGGTCACGGTGTGATCGCTCATCCCGACGATGGTCACGCCCGCCTCGCGGCAACGCTGGATGGCATCGCGCAATTCGTCGTCTGTGTCGCCCACCTTGAGTCCGAAGTGGTAGAGGCCGACGTGGCGTCCGCGGGGCAGCGGCTGCGCCTCCTCACCCACCTCGATGAGCAGCAGCTCGTGATGGGTCCGGCCGCTGCTGAAGAGCGCGACGGGGACCCGGCCCAGGGGACCGTTGTCCGACGCTTTCAGCTGCTTCCAGCCGAGTACGTCTCGATAGAACGCCGCCGAGCGCTCGATGTTGTGTACGTAGAGGACGAGGTGTCCGAGCTCCTTGATCTCCATGCAGGAAGCTTACCCGGAGGGCCTCGACCCAAACAGACCCGGGTCTGAGGCAGCATGCGGCACGGCTGCGCGACGATGGTTGCGTGCGCGGGATGCGGCTCTCCTATCCGCAGATAGTCGGCCTGATCTACGTCGTCGCCATGTTCATGACGATCATGGATGCGACCATCGTCTACGTCGCACTTCCGGCCATCGCCCGGAACTTCGACGTGAGTCCGGCGGCGACCGCCGGGGTCATCGTCGGGTACCTGGTCAGCCTCGCGGTCTGGATCCCGGCATCGGGATGGGTCGGAGATCGATTCGGCACCAAGCGAACGTTGCTGATCGCGATCGCACTCTTCACCGCGGCTTCGGCGATCTGCGGCCTGTCCCAGTCGGTGCTCGAGCTCGTGCTCTTCCGCATCCTGCAGGGCGCGGGCGGCGGCATGCTGACCCCGGTGGGCATGGCGATGCTCTTCCGCGCTTATCCACCCGCGCAGCGAGCGCGCGTGGCCCGCATCCTGGTGATCCCCACCGTCATGGCGCCGGCGCTCGGGCCGCTGATCGGCGGCGCTCTGGTGGACAGCCTCTCATGGCGATGGGTGTTCTTTGTGAACATCCCGATCGGGGCAGCCGCCCTCGTCTTCGGCGGGCTCAAGCTCCGAGAGCACCGCGAACGTGCCGGCGAGCGGTTCGATGTGCCCGGGTTCTGCCTCGCGGCGGGGGGCTTCGGGTTGTTCCTGTTCGCGCTCAGTGAGGCCGCCACACTCGGCTG
>DATBQV010000024.1:0-1868 GCA_036560625.1 Gemmatimonadales bacterium | reverse complement strand
CTCCCCCCGCGGAACCCGGAGCCGCGAGCATCTCATCGGGCTCCTCTGGGCTGACAAGCCGGAGGCCCAGGCGCGGCATTCCCTGAATGACGCTATTCACACGCTCCGCGGCACCCTCGGCGACGATCAGGTTGACACAAGCGCGGGTCATGTGCGTCTGGTAAGCGACGCGATCCAGCTCGACGTCGGGGAGTTGGAGCGGCTCGTTGCTGCGGGCGACTGGGCCGGCGCCGCCGCGCTGGCCGGCGGCGAGTTCTGCGAGGGGTTCGGCATCGCCGGCGCGTCGGCGTTCGAGGACTGGCTCACCTCCGAGCGCACGCTTTGGGGACAGCGTCAGGTCGAGGCCCTGCTCCGGCGGGCGGAGGACCTGGAACGACGTGGATTCGCCACCAACGCCGCGGGCGCCGCGGAGCGGGCGCTCGCGTTGGACCCGACGAGTGAACCGGCGATGCGGGCGTTGCTGACCGGCCTGGCGCTCGCCGGCGAGCGGAACTCGGCCCTCGCCCGCTTCGAGAGCTTTCGCCGGGATCTGAATGACAGGCTTGGGCTGGAGCCAGACCGCGAGACTCTCGTTCTTGTCGAACGCCTGCGGCACGGACAGGGACTCTGGCATCGGCTGCCGGCCCGCCCGACGCCGGCAGCCGAGACTCGACGGCTACCGCTTGTCGGGCGGGAGGTCGAGCTTCAGCGCTTGCTCGGCATGATCAGCGCGTCCTGCCTGACTCCGCGAGCAGCCCTCGCCGTGGTCGAGGCGCATGCTGGCCTGGGCCGGACTCGGTTGCTCGAGGAAGTCGCCGAGCGGGCCGCGCTCGGCGGGGTGTCCGTCGTCGCCGCACGAGCCGTGACGGCAGACCGCGCAGGTCCCGCAAGCGGCATCCTCGCGTTGGCCTGCGGCGGGCTCCTGGATGCACCCGGCATCGCCGGCGCCCCCGGCGCAGCGCTCGCGGCACTCAGCAGCAGCATCACCGAATGGGCGGAGCGGTTCCGCGTGGCGATCGGCACGGAGGCCATGTCTCTGAGCCGCAGCATCGTCGAGATTGTACGGGCCGCGACCGCCGAACGACCCGTGCTCATCGTCGTCGACGATGCCCAGTGGCTCGACGCCGAGACCTACGGGACCATCGAGGTGCTGCTGCGCGATCTCGCGCGAGCGCCACTGGCGATCGTGCTGTCGGTACAGGCGAACAGTCCAACCGCGGAGCTGGACGCCTTGCGGGCCCGGCTGGGTCGCGACATCGCCGGCGAAGCGCTGCGCCTCGAGCCGCTAGGCACAGCGGATATCGTGTTGCTGGTGACGCAGGTGATCCCGGGTCTGGCCGACCCCCAGCGTGATCGCCTCGCCCGCCGAGTGCTCGCCGATTCCGCCGGTCTCCCGCTTCTGGTCGTCGAGCTGCTGCACGCCATCTCCTCCGGCCTCGACCCCGAGGAGCTGACCGGCGGATGGCCTGCCCCGTTCCGCACGCTGGACCATACCCTGCCAGGCGGTCTGCCGGACGCGCTCGTCGCCGCGATTCGGGTCGGCTTCCGGCGGCTCACCGGGGAAGCGCAGCGGACCTTGGCTACCGCCGCGGCGTTGGACGATCTCGTGACGCTCCGGGAGCTAGCCGCGATCACTGGTCTGGGTGAGGCTGCCACCGCAGCGGCGCTCGATGAGCTGGAATGGACCCGGTGGCTGCTCGCGGACGCCCGTGGCTATTCCTTCGTCGCCCGAATCGTGAGAGACGTGATTGCCCGCGACATGCTCACCCAAGGACAGCGCCAGCGAATCGCCGCGCGCAGGGAACGGTTTCTGAAAGAAGATGGCGCCTAGCGGCTTGACCGCGGCTTGACCCCGCCCGCCGACAGTGGCTCCAGCCTCAACCGGAGAT
>DATBQV010000023.1:0-5818 GCA_036560625.1 Gemmatimonadales bacterium | reverse complement strand
CCGAACCAGCGCGCCGAGGTAGCGGCTCAGCCACTGCGCGGCCTCGGGCGCCACGGGGACGGCTTCGGTCACGTCGTCCCATATCTCCACTCGCACGCGATCGGTCTTCGCTGGGACCAGCGGCACCGTCAGCGCGGGCATTCCCGGCGCGCGGAGCACCAGCGCCTCGGTCGTGAGCTCCGGACGGATCAGCGCCAGCCTCGGCTCTTCCCGTTGGGTGAGAAACAGTCCCGTGAGCGTGGCGACCATCCAGCGGCGGTCGTAGCGGAGCCCGAAGGTGTCCACGTCCCACTCGGCGGGCGAGAGGCCGCCGCAGGCTTTGATGGGGTAGACGTGGAGGGAGGAGAGGACCGGACCAGGCATGCACCAAGCTAATGGCTAACGGCTAACGGCTAATGGCTGCGCTTTCTCGACCGTACCGTATATTCGCCTCGGCCCTTCCATCGTCGGTCCTCGCGCCAATCCGCCAGGAGGACGCCATGTACCTACCAGCTCACACCCCATCGTCTCGATTCCCCAACACAGTCATTAGCGTTGCGCTGTTGGTAGGCTTGCCAACCGCCCCCCTCCCCGCTCAGCAAGCAGGATCGGCGTGCGGGTTGCTCCAGGTCGCTGAGCTGGAAGCCGCCATCGGCGGGAAGGCCTCCGCCAAACCCTCCGGGGCCAAACAAGCCGTCCCGGGAATGACGCTGGACGAGTGCTCCGTTGTGCTGTCCGGGTCCGGCGTCACTCACCCGGTCAGCGTTCGCATCGTCACCAATCTCGGGATGGACGGTGCACAGGCCATCACGATCATGAACATGGGCACGGCCCGCGAGCAGCAGTGGAAGACCCCGGGAGCGAGACTCGAACAGACGACGGTCGGCAAGGCGATCTGCATCCTGACCGGCCGGCCGAGCGTGGCCAGTAACGCGATCTGCCGGATTCCCCGCGGCGAGGGCTACGTGGAGGTGGATGTGATCGGCCCCGTCGATCAGCTCCCGACCTTGGCGACCGTTGGCGCGCTGGTTCAAAAGGCCCACTCGCGCCTGTGACCCGGATGGGGCCCCGGCCGCCCCCACCCGGCCGCGATAAATTGGATGAGGTCAGCGCCGTAACCGACTGTTCCGCTGTAGACTAACACGAGCGCCCGTAGTCGGCGCGGCACGGCGTTCGCCAACAACTCCCTCGACCAAGGAGCCTTCGGAGGATACGGCGGGAGAATGGGCGAGCTTCGTTGCCCCGTGAGGCGCGCGGGAAGCCGTATGGCTAACGGCTAAGACCCCCTTCGCTCACTGCTTGAGCCGGGCGTCCACCTCGTCGAGCCAGTGGTCCACCCAGACGACCTGCGGACCCTTGGCGCCGGCACCCGGTCGGCGGGGAGCGGCGAAAATGAAGGAGCGGCCGTCGGGCGTGACGTCGAATGACTGATGGAAGAAGTCCAGGGCGAACCGCGAGGCGTCGAACAGCGGCGTAAGGTTGCCCACGGCGAACGTGGGCGTGCTCTGGACCTGGGCGGCGATCAGGCGACCGTTGAAGTTGAGATAGAACAGTTCCCGCCCGTCGGGGGCCCAGACCGGTCCGGCGCCGCCGCCGTTGGAAACCTGCCACCGCCCGCCGCTCGGATCGGGGAACGGGCGGACGTATACCTCGTACGCGCCGGACTCGTTCGATGCGTAGGCGACCCACTTGCCGTCGGGCGACAACGCCGGGTGCAGCTCGGTGAACGGGGTCGCGGCCACGGGAACGGGCGTCGTGTCGCCGCTCGTACGCACAGCCACGATGTCGCCGGCGCCCTGCGACCCGTTGTCGGTCCTGAGCAGGAGCCAGCGGCCGTCGTGCGACCAGTTGACCTCCTGGATCTGGCGATCGAGCCGGGCGAGGAGACGATCCTGGCCACTGCCGTCCGTCGGGCGGCCGAAGACCGAGCTGCTGTTGCCGCTGTCGCGGATGAACGCGACCATCCGTCCGTCAGGAGACCACGTCGGCCGGCGGTCCTGACCGCCGAACGTGAGCCGCGTGAACGGCCCGCGGTCGAGCTGTTTCACCCAGATGTTGAGCCCGGCCCCCGTCCCCGAGCCCACTGCCATGCGCCGTCCGTCGGGTGAGATGGCGAAGGAGTTGAACTGCCCGAACCAGGTCGAGTCGAACGGGGTCACCGCGCCGTTCCTGCCGATGCGCACGAGCTCGTTGTCCAACGTGCCGCCCGCTCCCCGGACGTAAACCAGCGGCCCGCTCGGCGACCAGGCCAACAAGGCGAAGCCCCCGGCCGCGTTGACCTCCACGCCCTCCAAGACCGGAACCGCCGGCCCGGTCAGCTCCAGACGCTTGAGATCGAAGGGCGCGGCCAACGCCACGCCGTCGCGTCGCACGTAGAGCAGGCGCCCCCCCGGCAGATACCAGGCCTGGGCCACATCGGGGAGCAGCCGCTTTTCCTTTCCCGTGCGCAGGTCGACGACGTGCACGCTCATCGTGAGACACGCGGACGAGCAGTACTGGAACAACACGCCGCGGGAGCCGGGCAGCGCGACCGGCAGACCGATGCCTCCGCCACCGGGTATCGAGGCGTCCGGGATGACCGCGGTACTGGCACCGCCCGCGGCGCTCACGCGCCGGAGCCCCTGTAGCGTCGGCGTGACGTAGACCAGCGTGTTGTCGTCGAGCCACGCCGCGCCACCGAAGCCGATGGCGACGGAGTCGCCGATCGTGATTGCCGGGCCGCCCGTCGCCCGCACTTTCTTGAGTCGATCGTCCTGCACGAACGCAATCCACTCCCCGTCCGGGGAAAACACCGCATTCTGAGCCCGCTCCGTGCCGGCGAGCGGCACCGGATCGAGACTCCCGCGCCGCTTGATCCAGAGCCTGCCGTTCTGTCGATCGTCCGGCGAGGGGATCGTCGCGCCCCAGAGGTTCCCACCCCTGCTCTGACGATCGTCGGCGAACACCAGGCTGGAGCCGTCCGGAGACATGGCTAGTGCCGGAATGCTCGTGGTCATGCCGACGGTGTCCCCGAACGCCACGTACTGCCAGCTCGGCGACCCGCGGGTTGCGACGCGGGCACGCCACCAGCCCAGGCCCGCCAGTCCGAGCGAGACGAGCGCCACTCCCGCCGCCAGCCAGAACCCGTGCCGCCACCGGCCGGCTCCGGCGCTGGCGTACGCCGGAAGTGCTCGGGTCGTTGCCGTGGTCCGCTCGGGATGCGCCAGCGCCTCGGCGAACTCCGCCGCCGTCGCGAACCGGTCGGCGGGGAGCTTGGACAGCGCCGTCAGCACCGCGGCCTCGACGTGCGGCGGGATCGTCCGGCGCTGGAGCGCGAGCGACCGCGGCTCTTCCGTCACCACCCGCGCGATGATCGCCTGGGCCGAGGGGCCGGTGAACGGCGGCTCGCCCACGAGCATCTCGTAGAGCGTGGCGCCGAGCGCGTACACGTCGCTCTTGGCCGTGATCTCGCGCTCGCCCATCGCCTGCTCGGGGCTCATGTAGTACGGCGTGCCCAGCGACATGCCGGTCTCGGTCATGCGGGAGCCGCCCGCGCTGCTCACCGCCAGCGCGATCCCGAAGTCGGCGACGAGCGCCGAGCCGTCGTGGAGCAGGATGTTCTCCGGCTTGATGTCGCGATGGATGACGTGGTGCCGGTGGGCGTAGTCGAGCGCGCTCGCCACTTCGCTCGCGATGCGCACCGCGTCAGCGAGGGGGAGCTGCCGCTCGCGGTTGAGCCGGTCGCGCAGCGACTCGCCCTCGATGAACGGCATGACGTAGAAGACGGTCCCGCCGGCTTCGCCCGAGTCGTGCAGCGGCAGGATGTGCGGGTGCTGGAGATTGGCGGTGGTCTTGATCTCGGCGAGGAACCGCTCGCCGCCGATCACGGCGGCCAGCTCCGGGCGGAGCACCTTCACCGCCACCTTGCGGTCGTGGCGGAGGTCCTGGGCAAGGTAGACGGTGGCCATGCCACCCTGGCCCAGCTCGCGCTCGATGCGGTAGCGGTCGGAGAGGGCGGCGGTGAGATTTTCGAGGGATTGGGGCATGGGGATTGAAAGCCGTTAGCTGTTAGCCGTTAGCCATTAGCAGCCGTTAGCTAAAGGCCAATGGCTCAAGGCTAATGGCTACTGTTTCACCACCGTTCGACCTACCAGCACCGTCACATTGTCCGTCCCGCCCCCCGCCAGCGCATCCTCGATCAATCCCTCGCACGCCTGCTTTGACGACGTCATCGTGCGGAGCCGCTCGCGGATCCTCTCATCTGATACGTGCTTCGTCAGCCCGTCGCTGCAGAGCAGCCCCACGTCGCCCCAGCGCTGGTCGAGCCGGGTGACCACAGGCATCGCCTGCGAGCCGCCGATGGCGCTCGCGAGCACGTTGGCCCAGCGGGTCTGATAGGCGTCGGTGCGCGTGAGGATGCCCTGATCGATGAGGTCCTGGGCCATCGTCTGGTCGCGCGAGATCTGGGTGAGCTGGCCACTCCGGAGCACGTAGCAGCGGCTGTCGCCCACCTGGAGAAGATACCCGCGCGGCCAGACGCCGAGCCAGAGTGTGAGCGTGGTCGCCATGCCCTTCCGGGTCGGATCCTGGGTCGCCCGCTCGGCGATGCTCATGTGACACTGGAGCGCCGCCTCCATGAGCGAGCGGGAGAACCGCTCCTCGTCCGCCGTGTCGTTGCTGTAGTAGCAGTTCATGCTGTGGGTCACGTAGTCGGTGACCAGCTCGACGGCGAGGCGGCTGGCCTCCTCGCCCTTGGGCCCGCCGCCCACGCCGTCGGCCACCATCGCGAGGAACGCGACCCGCGCCACCCCCTCCGTCAGCGGATTCACCTCGGGCAGGCTGGTGAGGTGGATCGCCAGGTGCCGGCGGAGCGAGCCGATCAGGAAGTGGTCCTGGTTTTGGGTGCGAACCCGGCCCTGGTGGGTCATCCCGTAAACGTCCAGCTCCTCGTCGCTCGGGCGGCGCGCGGGGTAGGCCGCGGTGGGCTGGGGCGCGGTCGGCTGAGGCGCGGTCATCGGCTGGGTCCTGGGTTACGGGGTCCGACCGAAGATACGACGGCCCGGAGCGGTGCGCGAATCGGGCGCCGACCCCGGTTGGGAGGCCCCGGTCTTGCACCACGGAGAACACGGAGGACTGCAACTGCGAACCACAGAGACACCGAGACACAGAGGCAGCGCTTGTTGGTGGTCTGCGGGCCGGCATCGCGATGTCAGGCAAGCAACCACCCCAAAAGCCGTTCTCCGTGCCTCTGTGCCTCTGTGGTTTGCAGTTCTCCGTGCCTTTGTCTCTCTCCGTGTTCTCCGTGTCCTCCGTGGTGTGGTCGCACCGCGAAAACCTTTCCCCAGCGCCGGGCGTAGTGTCCCCATGCCGACACTCCCGCTCGCGCGCTTCGCGCTCGCGGCCACGCTCGTGGCCCCTGTTTCGCTCCCCGTCGCCGTCGCCCAAGGCCCCTCCGCCCCGAATCCCGATCCCGTCGAAGGCAAGTGGTGGGGCACGGCCGGCTTTCCCCAGGACCGGATTGAGCTGGGCTTCGAGATCAAGCGCAACGACCAGGGGGAGTTGAAGGCCTACCTGTACGAGCCGGTCCTCAACTTCTACGGGCTCGAGCTTCCCGGCACGCTCGACCGCGACAGTACCGGCTACGTCCTGCCCTCGTACGTGACGTCGTTCCAGCTGGTGAACGGGCGCATCGAGGGTAAGTACATGCCGCTGCACGACCCCATGTCGCTCCAGCGCACCGACTCGCTGCCCGCCGAGGTGCCGGTGCCCGACCTGCCCGCGGGGCCCGGCCCCAAGTGGCAGACCAAGCTCGGCGGCGAGATCTGGGCGGCGGCCGCGGTGCACGACAGCGTGGCCTACG
>DATBQV010000022.1:0-5838 GCA_036560625.1 Gemmatimonadales bacterium | reverse complement strand
AGGTTTCGGGGGAATGCTCGTGGACTCCGCGCTCGGTGCCGCCGTGCAGGGCCGTTTCCGCTGCCCAGCCTGCGGCGAGCAGTCCGAGTGGCCGACACATCGCTGCGGCGCGACCACAACTTTGGAGGGAGGTTGGCAGTGGCTCGACAACGACGGCGTGAACGCACTGGCCACTACATTGGCCGCCATGGCCGGCTGGGCGTCGTGGGCCTGGCTGTCGGCGCGCTGCTCGTGATCGAGGCCTGCCGTCCCACGCCGACCGAGCCGGCACCCACAGCGGGCGTGCCCCTGGCTCCGCCGGGCGGAGGCGCCCCCGCGCCTCAGCCCGCGCCGTCGCTCTCACCGCTTCTCGGAACCTGGCGCGGTGTGAATACCGCGTTCCTGCCGAGCACGATACAGACCACCACCTGGCGCTTCGACGCGGACGGCGCCTGCCTCGAGACGTTCCTCACGATCACGGACAGCCTGCAATCCGAGAGCGACCGCCCGTGCTCCTGGACGGCTGACGCGTCAACCGTCACCGTCATGTACGCCGGCCCGGTCGGTCTGGTCACCTTCACCCTGCAATACAGCTTCCCCACCGCCGACGTGCTGCGCCTCGACGCGGACGAATTCAGCCGGGTGGCGTGACGTGCGCGATCTCCTGGCGGACGTGCTCATCGTGGGTGCCGGGCCGGCGGGGAGCGCGAGCGCCGTGCTGCTCGCCGGCCAGGGATTGTCCGTCGTCGTGATCGACCGCGCGGCGTTCCCCCGCGACAAGCCCTGCTCCGAGTACCTGAGCCCGGAAGCCGTGCGAGTGCTGGATCGACTGGGCGTCGTGCCCGACCTCGAGCGAGCCGGAGCGCGATCCCTGGCGGGCACGATCGTGCAAGGACCCCTCGGCGCGCGCCTGCACGGCATCTTCGCGGAAGCGCGGCCCAGGCCGGGTCGTGCCACGGGGCTCTCGGTCCCGCGGACGGTACTAGACGCCCGGTTGGTTCAGGCCGCCCGCGACGCGGGCGCGCTCGTGCTGGAGCGCACGACACTGGAGGAGCTGCTCTACGACGGGGGCAGCGTCGCGGGGGCCGTGGCTGAGGACACGGAGGGGCGCCGTCTGATCCGCGCGCGGCTCGTGATCGGCGCCGATGGACTCAGGTCCGCGGTGGCTCAGCGCCTTGGCGTCCGGCGCGGAGGCCGGCTCCGGCGCTACGCGCTCGTCGCGCACGTCGAGGCAGTGACCGGCCTCGGGGACTCGGCCGAGATGCACGTCGGGTCGCAAGGCTATGTGGGACTGAACCGCATCGGCGACGACCTGGCCAACGTGGCGCTCGTCGTACCGGCAGCCCGAATCCAGGGAGCGCGGGCCCGCGCGCGCGAGTTCTTCTTCGAGTGCCTCGAGCAGTTCCCCGGCGTGCGCGGGCGGGTGGATCCGCGGCGGCTCAGGCGACCGGTGCTCGCCACCGGTCCGTTCGACATGCGGGCGCGGCGCACGATCGCGGATGGGGCGCTGCTCGTGGGCGACGCCGCGGACTTCTTCGACCCGTTCACCGGCGAGGGCATCTGCGCCGCGCTTCGCGGGGCCGAGCTGGTCGCGGAGCACGGCGCGACCGCGCTCGAAGCGCCGGGGCCGGTGCGCGCGCAGCGCCTCGAGCCCTATGCCGCGGCCCGCCGTCGAGCGTTCCTGGGCAAATGGGCCGTGGAACGGCTGATCGGCTACGCGATGGAGTGGCCCGCCCTCTTCGATCGCGCGGTCGATCGCCTCGGCCGGCGCCCCGACATGGCCCATACCCTCATCGGGGTCACGGGTGACTTCGTCCCCGCCGGCAGGGTGCTGAACCCGGGCTTCCTTACCCGGATGGTCTTGTGAGCGCGCCCGATGTCGATGATGCCCAGTTCCGTCAGCTCCTCGGCCGGTTTGCGACGGGCGTCATCATCATCACGGTCGTCGCGCCCGACGGCCGCCCCCACGGCATGACCGCGAACAGTCTGGCGTCCGTGTCCCTCAAACCGCCGCTCGTCTCCCTCGCCGTCGATCACCGCGCCGAGCTGCACGGGCTCATCACCCGCCGAGACGTCTTTGTCGCCAACATCCTCTCCAGCCCGCAGGAAGCGCTCTCCCGCCGGTTCGCGGATCCGCACGACGATCGGTTCGACGGCGTAGGCTACTCAACGAGCCGAAACGGCGGGATTCTGCTCGACGGAGCACTCGCCCACATCGAGTGCGTGCGCCAGCACGTGGTGGAAGCGGGAGATCATACCATCGTGATCGGCCGCGTCGTGGGCGGCGGCACCAGTGACGGCCGGCCGCTCCTGTACTACCGGGGCGGCTACGGCACCCTGGGCTGACCCATGGCATCCCTCGCTACGCGACGCCTCGGCACCGAGCTTCTCGACGGGCCCGGTGGGAGTCCTGCCCTCGTCCGGACGTCGCTCCACAACATCGCCCGCGCCAACCGCTGGTTCGGCGGAACGGCGGCTCTCTGCTGGGGCCTGCGGCGCGTCTTGCGCGGACTCGGGCCGGGCACGCGGCTCACGCTGCTCGACCTCGGGAGCGGCCTCGGTGACGTCCCCCGGGCGGCGGCGGCGTGGGCCGCCCGGCGCGGTATCGAGCTTGTCCCCATGGGGTTGGACCGCCACCGGGAGGCCGCTCGGCTCGCCGTCGGCAGCGGGCTCCCCACGGTGGTCGGTTGCGCGGGGGCGCCGCCCGTGTCGCCGAAGAGCGTGGATATCGTCTCCGTCTGCATGCTCGCGCATCATTTCGAGCCTGAATCCGTAGTGGACCTCTTCCGCACCTGCGACGGACTCGCGCGGCGGGCCGTGGTCATCGCCGATCTACGCCGCGCTCCGCTGGCCGAGGCCGCGTTCTGGTGCGGAGCGCGGCTGCTGCGGTTCGATCCGATCACCGCTGTCGACGGGCTCACCTCGATCCGTCGCGGGTTCAGCGCGGCCGAGCTGACGGCGCTGCTCCGGCGGGCCGGAGTATCCGGAAGAGTTGCGCGGCGACCCGGATGGCGACTCGTCGCAACCTGGACGCCGGCGCCCACATGATGCGGACCGAGGATCGGCTCTTCATGCGCGCGCCGGTCGAGCGTGTGTTCCGCGCCGCTGCCGACGTCGAGCGCTGGCCGGAGCTGCTCAGTCACTACCGCTGGGTGCGCATGGTCGAGCGCCGTCCCGACGGCGGCGTGGTGGAGATGGCCGCCTGGCGATCCTTCGGTCGTCTCAAGTACCCCACCTGGTGGGTATCGGAGATGTGGGTGGATATCAAAGCGGCCGCCGTACGCTACCGGCACGTGCGGGGGATTACCACGGGGATGGCCGTCGAATGGCGGCTGCAGCCGGCTTACGAAGGGACCGATGTGACCATCGTGCATGAATGGAACGGACCGGACTGGCCGTTGATTCGCCGTCCTGCGGCGGAGTGGGTAATCGGGCCCGTGTTCGTTCACGGGATCGCGTCGCGAACTCTGGCGGGCCTCCGGCAGGCCGTGGAGCGGGTCGATGCCTGATCGCCGCCGAGTTGTCGTCACCGGCGTCGGCGCGGTGACCCCAATCGGGACGGGCGCCGCGGGATTGTGGCGCGGCCTGCGCGAGCGCCGCTCGGCCGTGCAGTGCGTGACCCGCTTCGATCCCACGCCGTTCAAGTGTCGGATCGCCGCCCAGGTGAACGATTTCGTGGCGACGGATCACATCGAGGAGCGACGCGCCCGGCGCCTCGACCGTTTCGGCCATTTCAGCGTGGCCGCGACGCGGCTCGCGATCGCGGACGCGGACTTGGATCTTTCGCGCGAAGACCCGGATATGGTGGGCGCGATGATGGGCACCGCGCTCGGCGGCGTGGCCTTCGGCGAGACGCAGTATCGTGAGTTCCTTCAGGGTGGGCCGAAGGCCGTCGACCCGACGCTCGCGCTCACGGTCTTTGCCGGCGCGGCGAGCTGCAACGTGGCAATCGAGTTCAAGGTCACGGGGCCCAATTCGACCAATGGAATGAGCTGTGCGTCCGGAACGATTGCCATCGGGGAGGCGTTTCGCGCGATCGTTCGGGGAGAGGCAGACGCGATGTTCGCCGGCGCCGCGGAGGCGCCGCTCGCGCCGCTCTGCTTCGGCGCCTTCGCCATCATCCGGGCGATGTCCACCCGGAACGACGATCCCGCCCGGGCCAGCCGGCCGTTCGACCGCGGGCGCGACGGATTCGTCATGGGAGAGGGAGCCGCAGTGCTGGTTCTGGAGGAGCGGGGCCGGGCCCTCGCGCGCGGCGCACCGATCTACGCGGAGATCTGCGGATACGGACTCACCAACGATGCCTACCACATGACGGCGCCGCGGCCCGACGGGCGCCAGGCCGCCCGGGCGATGCACCTTGCGCTCCGCGACGCCCGCATCGAGCCGGTCGACGTCGGCTACATCAACGCCCACGGCTCGTCCACGCCGCTCAACGACCCGACGGAGACGTCATCGATCAAGCAGGTCTTCGGCGAGCACGCGTACCGGCTGGCCCTGAGCGGGACCAAGGGGTACTACGGCCACGCCCTCGGCGCGAGCGGCGCGATCGAAGCCGCCATCTGCGCCCTGTCGCTCCGTCACGGCTGGCTTCCACCCACGGTAAACCTGGAGAGCCCCGACCCGGCGTGCGATCTGGATTACATCCGGCAGGACGGCCGCGAGGCTCGGCCGGAGTTCATGCTCAGCAATTCATTCGGGTTCGGGGGGATCAATGCGAGTCTGGTGCTGAAGAGACCGGACTGAACAGCAGTGAGAAGTGAGAAGTGAGAGGTGAGAAGTCCCTTCTCCCTTCTTACTTCTCCCTTCTCACTTCTCACTTCTCCCCTTCCGCACGAGGCTCAGGAAGTACGACAGCAGTATCGCTCCCGTCACCACGTACGCCGCGATCATGTACCCGCCGTTGACCGGCGGCTCAGGCGGCATCGTGCTCCTCCCGTGCCTCGGCCGCCAGGCCGATGCCATAGCGTAGCGTCACCAGCCCGACATAGAGCAGCGTGAACATGAGCGTCGAGACAAGGAGGGTTCGCAACATCTCCCACGGCAGCGACGGAGCGCTCGGCTTGAGCACGATCGGCTGCGGGTGCAGCGTCCGGAAGAGGTACACGCTCAGGTGCACGAACGGCACGAGCAGCATTCCCATGATGCCGACTACCGCGCTGAACCGGGCCCGTTCGTGGCGGTCGTGCACGGCGGAGCGGAGCGCGAGATAGCCCACGAAGAGGAAGAAGAGGAACAGGGTAAGCGTGAGGCGGGCGTCCCACGTCCACCAGGTTCCCCAGATCGGCTTGGCCCAGATCGGCCCGGTGGTCAGCATCACGGCGGCGAAGACCAGGCCGACTTCGGCCGAGGACGCCGCGAAGCGGTCAAGCCGCGGGTCGTGGAGCCACAGGTAGAGCAGGCTCACGATCCCCACCAGCGAGAACGCCAGCAGCGCGCTCCAGGCCGCGGGCACGTGCAGGTAGAAGATCTTCTGGGCCACACCCTGGCGGGCCTCGATCGGTGTGTAGCCCAACGCCAGGACGTACACGCCGGCGATCCCGAGCAGAGCCAGGGCGCTGATCGCCCGGCCACGCCGAATAGTGGCGTGAGCCCGCTCGAGCGAAGGCGGCGGAACGGCGGCGGCGGTCATTCATCCACCACGGAAGAGAAGACGAGGGCGGCGACAGTGACGAAGACGACGTCGTAGGCGGCGAGTATTCTAAGCCACCCGAGCATCTCGCTCAACGGACGGTCCGCCAGCAGCCGTGAGGTCACTTGCACCGCGCCGACCAGCGGCGGGACCATGAACGGGAGGAGCAGCACCGGCAGCAGCAGCTCGGCAAAGCGGGTCCGGACGGCCATGGCGCCGAACACCGT
>DATBQV010000021.1:0-4838 GCA_036560625.1 Gemmatimonadales bacterium | reverse complement strand
GCGGTCGTGCTCGGTGGCCGGCACCCAGCTCGGCACCGGGTGCGGCCGCCCCTCGTCGTCCAGGGCCACGAACACCGCAACGCAGTGGCCGCAGCGACGGCGATCGCTGCCCTTGGGGTCGCCGGCGTAGATGTCGACCATGATGTGCATGCTGGTGCGGCCGGTGTGGATGATGGTCGCCTGGAGGGCGACCACGTTCCCCACCTGGATCGGGTGAATGAAGTGGATCCCGCCGACGTAGACCGTGACGCAGTAACAGCCGCTCCATCCCGCCGCGCAGGTGTATCCCGCCTGGTCCACCCACTTCATCACCACGCCGCCGTGCACCTTTCCGCCGAAATTGACGTGCCCCGGCTCGGCGAGAAACCGCAGGACCGTCTGCCGCTGGTGGTCCACTGATTCCCTCCGCATGTGAGAGGCCTTGACCGGGGGACCGACGGCCCCAGCTTCCGGTGTCATGACTGACCCATCGTCCCCGCCCGCGTCCTCGGCGGCGCCCGAGCCGGCCGCTGCCGCCTCGGAGTCTGCTGTGCCCGCTGCCGCCGCGCCTGCCACGCCGCCGTCGTCGGCCCCTGCCGCCCGCCGCCGGATGCTCCCCATCGTCATCGTCGCCGTGCTGATCGCCGGCCTGGTGGCCACGGCGACCGTGTTGGCCCGGCCCGCGCTGACATTCTCGAACGGGCTGCTGGCGCCGGTGCGCCTGGTGGTGAACGATGTGGCGCAGACGGTGCCGCCCGGGACCACGGTGCGCGTGAGGGTCGGGCGCGGGCTCCTGGCGGGGCAGTGGGAGCTGGAGCGCCCGCTGTCGGCCGACCGCCGGCCCATGGGCGAGGTGGTGCGCGGCTCCTGGGTTGTCTCCGCGCCGCGGGGCTCCGTTGTCCGCGCGGCCGGGCCCCGCACGGACACCGGCGACTATTTCGCGCCTCTCGTGACCAACGGGACGAACGGCCTGCTCCGGATCACGGTGAACGCCGGCCTGGACGGCGCGCGCGACTGCGGTTGCGCGGTGCGACCCGGCGCCCGCCAGGTGTTTCTCGGCTATTACCGACTGTACCGCAACACCACGGTCCGGGCAACGGACGCCCAGGGGCGCAATGCCACGTTCCGCGACCTGGGGCCGGAGGCGCAGGCCAGGGGGTGGAGCGTTGGGCTGCGGTTTGGGGCGGGGGATTTCCAAAAGCCCGGAGTAAACAGTGAACAGTGAACAGTGAACAGGGGCGTCGCTGAACCCGGGACTGGGCTGCCCAGTCCCGCTGAACCCCGGAGCGCCTGTTTACTGTTTACGGTTCACTGTTCACGTGGTCTTGGCTTCCCCCGCCTTCGCACCAGCATCCCCTGTCCCAGCGCGTCGAACCCGAACCGCTCCCGCACCGCGTCAACGGCCTGAATCAATCGCCGCTGGCGCGCCCGCTCGTCGGTCTCGAACAGATCGGGCGACGCCGCCGTCGTGAGGTTGGTCGCGGCGATGCCGATCAGCCGGACCCCGCGGTCGCGGTCCCGCACGTCGGCGAAGGCGGCCCGGAACAGCTCCCGGACCACGCCGTAGATCTCCCCGTCGAGGTCAGTCGGTTCCCGCAGGGTCTCGCGCCGAGTCACCGTCTTGAAGTCGTCGTGCCGGAGCTTGAGGGCCACGGTCCGGGCAACGAGGCGCTCCTCGCGTAGCTGAGACGCGACCCGGGCGGTCAGGAACGCGAGCGCGTGCTCCAGCCGCTCCGGGTCGCGCAGGTCACGGGGGAGGGTGGTCTCCCGGCTCACGGAGCGGGGAAGCCGGTCGGCGTTGAGCGCCGTGCCGCCGTATCCGTGCGCGCGCAGCTTGAGGAACTTGGCTTCGGGGCCGATCAGGTGCTCCAGGGCCGCGAGCTCCATGCGCTGCACCTCGGCTACCTGCTCCAGGCCCAGCGCGCCCCAGCGATCCGCGGTCTTGGGGCCCACACCGGGCAGGGCCCGGAGCGGGAGCCCCGCGAGGAAGCCCTCCTCCCACCCGGCACGCACCTCCATCAGTCCCCGCGGCTTGGCCCGGTCGGACGCGAGCTTGGCCAGCATTCGGTTGGGGCCGATCCCGACCGTGCAGGCCAGCCCGGTGTCCAGGCGCACGGCATCGCGCAGCGCCTCGGCGACCGGAAGCAACGAAACCGGATGGAGGCGGTCCGTGCCGGTGAAGTCGAGGTAGCCCTCGTCCAGCGAGGCCATGACGACCGTGGGGGAAAAGCGGGCGAGCACCTCGCGGACGGCGCGAGACGCATCGCGGTAGTGCGCGAATACTCCCTGGAAGAACGTCGCCTCGGGACAGCGGCGGACCGCCTCGGCGATCGGCATGCCGGCGCGGATGCCGTACGCGCGCGCGGCGTACGAGGCGGACTGTACGACCCCACGTTGGTCGCGCCGACCGCCGACTACGAGCAGCTGGATATCCCGAAGCTCGGGATGCCGTTGCCGGCAGACCTCGACGAAAAAAGCGTCGAGATCCACGTGCATGATCCGTGTCGTCACCGCGGTAACCTCACGTCGTAGTGGACGCTACCGAGGCGCCGTGTCGGTCGTCAACGCGGCATTTACGACCGCCGGGGCCGGGGCCTATCTTGCCCTCTCGTTTCGGTCGCCCACGTCCGCGAGCGGAGGTCCCGCGAGATGCCCACTGCCCCCTTGAAGGCTGCCTTTCTCGGCCTTGGCGCCATTGGTCGGCCGATGGCCGCGCACCTCGCCGGCAAGACGGAGCTTGCGGTCTGGAACCGCACGCGAGCCCGCGCCGAAGAGTTCGCCGGCCTGCACGGCGCCCGGGTGGGAGCGACGCCGCGCCAAACGGCGGCCGGCGCCGAGGTTGTGCTCACCTGCCTCCCGACGTCGGCGGAGGTCGAACAATTGCTGGACGGGGCCGACGGGCTCGAGGCCGGGCTGGCGCACGGCGCATTGCTGCTCGACTGCACCTCCGGCGACCCGGCGGCGTCCCGCCGCATAGCGGCGCGTCTCGCGGGTCGAGGCGTGGCATTCGCCGACTGCCCCGTGAGCGGCGGCACCAATGGGGCGGAGGCGGGCACACTGACGGTGATGGTCGGCGCGGATGACGCGACGTTCGCTCGCGCGCGGCCCGTGCTGGAGGCGTTCGGCCGGCGGATCGACCACATGGGCCCGGTCGGCGCCGGCCAGGCGGTGAAGGCGGTGAACAATGCGCTGCTGGCGGCCCACATTCTCGCCTTCGGCGAGGGGTTTGCCGCCCTGGCCAAGGCGGGGGTCCCCGCCCGGAAGGCCATCGACATCGTGAACGCGTCCAGCGGGCGGTCGTTCGTGAGCGAGGTGCTGGCACCTGACCGGGTGCTGAGCGGCCGCTGGCCGAGAACGTTCCGGCTCGCCTTGCTGGAGAAGGACGTCCGGATTGCGCTGAGCGTGCTGGATGCCAACGGCGTGCCGGGACCCCTGCTGCACCTCGTGGGCGACCTCTTCCGGCGAGCCCGAGCCGCGCTGGGCGAGGACGCGGACCACGTGGAAGCGGTCAGACTCATCGAGCGGGAGGCCGGCGTCGAGATTCGCGGCTGACCGGCCCTTGCCGCCGTCGGGGTTGCCTGACGAGTTTCCGGGCACATGGCCGTCTCACCCGCAATCCGATGACCGAGAATTGGGGCTCGATCCTCCAGGAAGCAGCCGAAGTGCTGCTTGCCGATGGCGTTCCGATCGAGGGCAGTCTGCACCTGCTGTCTCGTATCGACTATCCGCCGGGTCCGGAAACTCCGCTGGAGATGCTCAATCGCGGCGATCCGTTCTATGCTCTGACCCGGGCGGGCGGCGCCGTGCTCTTGGTCCCCAAAGCGCAAACGGCGGTCATCACCTGCCGCCATCACGCTCCCCCCAACGATCCCGAGCGCTTCTCCGCGGCCAAGCTCGTGGCCTTGGACGTGGTGCTGGTCGGCGGTCACGAGCTCCACGGCCGGGCCGCGGTCGAGATGCCCCCTGAGCGGAGCCGCGCGCTCGACTACGTCAACGGGCCGGGCACCTTCTTCGCGCTCTGGGCCGACGAGGTGACCCACTACGTGAACAAGTCGCTGGTACGCACCATCCGCCCACTGGACTAACGAGGCTTCGTGGCTCGCATCGATCAACTCATCCGGGTGCTGCACGAGCAGCGAGGCGACTCGCTCCAGCTGGTCGTGGGGAAGCCCGCCGTGCTCGTGCGCGACGGCACGACCCGCTCCCTCACCAAGGATCCGCTGACCGACGCCCAGATCGCTGCGCTGCTGCGCGAGATCGCTCCGGCGGAGGCGGCGACCCGCGTCGGCTCGACCGCCGGCGTCGACTTCGAGTACCGTGCGCCGTCCGGCTCCGTGCAGGTGGAGAGCCGGGTCGCGGAAGCCATGCTTCGGCCGCTGGCGGCGCCGGTCGCCAAACCGGCGGGCCCAAGCGAGGCGGAGCTCAAGGAGCTGCGCGCGGCCATCGATGTGCTGTTCCGGCGGCTGGTCGAGTCGGGGGCGTCCGATCTCCATCTCCGGACGGGAGAGCCGCCGCTTCTCCGGCATGACGGCGAGCTGGTCCGCCTGCCGGGGGACGCGCTGCCTCCCGACCGCCTCGACGGCATGCTCATCAGCATCATGGAGGCGAAGGAGCTGGGGGAGTATCGCGAGCTCAACGACACCGATTGGGCCTACGAGATCGAGGGCCTCGCGCGCTTCCGCTGCAACGCCGGCCGCGATCGCCGGGGCCCGATGGCCGTGTTCCGCACCATTCCCGGACGGGTGCTTTCCGCGGACGAAATGGGCCTGAGCCGGGAGGTGCAGAACCTCTGCTACCTGACCAAGGGGCTGGTGCTCGTGACCGGACCCACGGGCTCCGGCAAGTCCACTACGCTCGCG
>DATBQV010000020.1:0-9876 GCA_036560625.1 Gemmatimonadales bacterium | reverse complement strand
TCACGCCGTTCGAAGACCATGATCGCGTCGACCAACGATGCATACTGTCCCACGCTCCGCGCGGTCACCAAGAGCGAGCTGCCTGAAGGCGTGAACTCGGTGCTCGAGATCGTGATCAACGGCATCGACGCGCCGGCCATTTCCCGTGCTATGCGCGCCGGCATCGATGCCGCCTGCCGTGAAGGAGTGGTCTCGATCAGCGCCGGGAACTATGCCGGCAAGCTGGGCCCGCACCACTTCTATCTGCGGAAGATCATGGCCGAGGGCGGACCGGCGTGAGCGACGACCTGGTTCTCATACTGCGGGCGCCGCTCAAGGCGGCACTGGACTGCTCCGGCCTCGCACTGCACACCTGGGCGGAGCTGGCTCCGGCGGATGTAGCGCGGCTCCCGGTACGCGCGGGTACGGAGACCGTGTCGCTGGGCGACGTGTTCGACGTGCGCGGCGCCAAGGGCGCCCAGATCCGCTTTACCGGCGACCTGGCCCGGGTCGAGGGCCTGGGCACGGCTCTCGAGCGCGGGGAGATCCTCATCGAGGGCAACATCGGCCGCGAGGTCGCCGCCAGAATGCGCGGGGGCCGGATCAGCGTCACCGGCAACGCCGGGTGGGGCGCCGGGCTCGAGTTGGCGGGCGGGGTCCTCGAGATCGGCGGAACCGCCGGGCCCCGCGCGGGGGGCGCGCCGCTTGGGGCCAAGCGCGGGATGACCGGCGGCGAGGTGCTCGTACGCGGGTCCGTCGGCGCCGAGGCCGGCGCGTGCATGCGCCGGGGGCTGGTCGCCGTCGCCGGCGACGCGGGCGAGGGTGCCGGCCGGGCAACGCTCGCCGGGACCATAGTCGTATTCGGAACGACCGGACCCACGCCGGGCCAATGGTCGAAGCGGGGGACGATCCTGGCGCTCGGGCCGGTCACGCCTCCGGCAACGTATCGCTTCGCCTGCAGCTACCAGCCCCAATACGCCGCGCTGCTGCTGCGCCATCTCGGGAATCGCCGAGGCTTGCCGGTCACCCACGAGCACCTCACGGGCTCTTATCGACGCTACAGCGGTGATCTCGCCGAGCTGGGCGCCGGAGAAATTCTCGCATGGACACGGGACTGACGCCGCCGAATGTGAACGCGGCCGCCGCAGAGATCGCGGACGGCCTGGAGGAACATGCCGCCGCGCTGCGGGTGAATGTCCGCACGCTCGCAAACGGCGCGCGAATCATTGATGCCGGAATTGAGGTGGACGGCGGCCTCGACGCCGGGCTGGCGCTGGCGGAGATCTGCATGGGTGGGCTTGGGACGGTCACCTACTGTCCGGTCGAGCTCGGTGGCGAGACGTGGCCCGGCGTCACGGTCTGGACCGATCATCCGGCGGTCTCGTGTATGGCGTCACAGTACGCCGGCTGGGCGATCTCGGTCGGCAAATACTTCGCGATGGGATCCGGCCCGCTTCGGGCGCACGCGCGGGTCGAGAAAGAGCTGTTCGAGAAGCTCGGGTACGCCGAAACAGCGGTGCACGGCGTGCTCGTGCTGGAGGGGCGGACGCCGCCCACCGAGGAGGTGGCTGCCTGGGTGGCCGGCAAGGCGGGGCTTACCCCCGCGCAGCTCACCTTCGTCATTGCGCCGACCGCCAGCATCGCTGGAGGCGTGCAGATCTCCGCCCGCATTCTCGAAACCGGTCTGCACAAGATGCAGACCCTCGGCTTCGACGTGCGCAAGATCGTGAGCGGCATCGGGACCGCGCCGGTCGCGCCGGTCGCGAAGAACGACCTGCGCGCGATCGGCCGCACCAACGACTGCATCTTGTACGGGGGCCGGGCGCGCTTTACCATTCGCGCCTCCGACGACGAGCTTGCGGCCCTGGCCGAGCAGGTGCCGGCGTCGGCGTCGCGGGATTACGGCACGCCCTTCTACGAGATCTTCCAACGCTACGAAGGCGATTTCTACAAGATCGATCCCCTGTTGTTCAGCCCGGCCGAAGTCTGGCTCACCAGCACCATGAGCGGGAAAACGTTCCGCGCGGGACGGGTGAATCCCGAGGTGCTCGCGCAATCGTGCTTCGCCTAGCCCCCTCACCGGAGACCTCCATGCACCGCACCAGGTTCGCGTTTGCCTCCCTGATCGTCGTGGCCGCCTGCTCCAGACCGGAGGAAAAGCCGGCCCAGATGGCCGATACCACCGCCGCGCCGGCGGCCGCGCCGGCACCCGCCCCGCCGGAGCATCAGGCGATCGTGACGGTGATCTACAAGTGGCCCAAGAGCCCCGCGGCGTTCGAAAAGTACTACCCCGGGCACCTGAAGCTCGTCGGCGACCAGCAGGCCGAGATCGGCTTCACCAAGGCGGAATTGACCAAGTTCACGACCGCGCTCGACGGCAAGAAGGCCCCGTTCTACCGGCAGGCGGAGCTCTACTTCCCGAGCCTCGAAGCGGCCAAGAAGGGAATGGCCACCGAGGGATTCAAGAAGGTGGGTGACGATCTCCCCAAGTTCGCCACCGGCGGCTTGATCGCCCTCGTGGCCGTAGAGACCGGCGACAAGAGCGATACCCCGTGCCCCGCGCTCGTGACCGTCATCTACAACCAGCCGAAGGATGCGGCGGCGTTCGAGAGCTACTATTCGGCGACGCACCTGCCACTCGTGGGCGCCGGGCAGGGCGACATCGGATTCGTCCGGGCGGACCTGACGAAGTTCGACTCCAACCTCGACGGCAGCACGCCCGCGGCCGAGTACCGTCAGGCCGAGCTGTGCTTCCCCTCGATGGACGCGCTCAAGAAGGGCACCGCAACGCCCGCGTTCAAGAAGGTCGGTGACAATCTGAAGGAGTTCGCCACCGGCGGCCTGGACGCACTGATCGGCGAGCAGAAGTGACGCCGGGGGAACGTTCATAGGCATGCGCATTGCCATCCTGGCCTCCCGATCGGGCTGGCACACGGATGAGTTGGTGAGAGCCTTCCGCGAGCGCGGCCACACGGCCGCGCTCGCGCGCTACGAGGACCTGGTGGCGACGGTGGGACACGGCACGACGCTCCGGAGCGGCGCCACAGCGCTCGATGCATCGGATCTGGTGCTCGCCCGCATCATCCCCAACGGCTCCCTGGAGCAGATCATCTTTCGCGTGGACGCGCTCCACGCACTGGAGGAGCGCGGCATCCGGGTCGTGAATCCGGCCCGGGTGATCGAACGCACGGTGGACAAGCTGTGGACGTCGGCGACGCTCGAGCGCCATGGCCTGCCCACGCCCGCCACCGTCGTGTGCGAGTCGATCGAGGCCGCTTACGAGGCCTGGAAGGAACTCGGCCAGGACGTCATCGTGAAGCCGCTCTTCGGCTCGATGGGGCTCGGCATGGTGCGCGTGAGCGACGAGGAGACGGCCTTTCGGGTGTTCCGCGCGATCGAGACGATCCGCGGCGTTTTCTACCTCCAGCGGGTGGTCGAGCACGAAGGGCGGGACGTCCGGGTCTTCGTGCTCGGGGGGCGGGTCCTCGGCGCGATGGAGCGGAGAGCGGCGGGCTGGCGCACGAACCTCGCGCGCGGCGGGCACGCGGCGCCTATCGCCCTGCCGCCCGCCTGGGCCGACCTGGCGGTGCGGGCGGCGGCGGCGGTGAACGCAACCTACGCCGGCGTGGACCTGTTGCCCGGCCGCGACGGGAACGTTTACGTCCTCGAGATCAACGGCATTCCCGGGTGGCAGGGCCTCCAGCAGGCGACGAGCATCGACGTAGCCGGCGCGTTGGCCGACCACATGGCGCGCCGGCCGGCCGAGAGCGTGGTGTGACCCCGGCGGAGGTCGGTGCGGCCGCCCAGCTGGCCTGTCTGCTGGAGGCGAGCGCCCCCAAGCCCGGCAACGTCTCCCCCGGCCGACACTTCCATGACACGCGTTATGAGGACTTCCTCGCCAGCGCGGTGGCGATCGGCCCGGCGATGGCGGCGGCCGGTGAGCGGCCGCTCGGCGCAACCATCCGCGAAGCGGTCGCCGCCACCCGCCGCCTCACCCCCCGCAATACGAACCTCGGCATCGTGCTGCTGCTCGGCCCGCTCTGCCGCGCGGCCCGGCAGGCGGAGCCGGCACCGCTTCGCCAACGGGTGCACCAAGTGCTCGCGGAGACCAGCGTGGGTGACGCCGCCGCCGTCTATGAGGCCATCCGCCTCGCGGCCCCCAGCGGACTCGGTGCCGCGGGAGCCCAGGATGTGGCGGCACCTCCGACGGTGCCCCTCCGGGACGCGATGGCGCTCGCGGCGGACCGGGACACCGTGGCTCGCGAGTACGTCACCGGGTTCGCGGTCACCTTCGAGCTCGGCGCCCCCGCCCTGCGGGCCGGGCTGGCCGAGGGGCTCGCCTGGACGGATGCGGTGGTTGAGACATACCTTGGCATCCTCGCCGCGGTGCCCGACAGCCACGTCGCACGGAAGCTCGGCACACCTGTGGCCGAGACCATCTCGCGGCGCGCGCGGGAAGTGCGGGCCCTTGGCGGCCTACGGACCGATGCCGGGCGTTCGGCAGTAGCGGCGTTCGACGCCGAGCTCCGGGACGACCGGAACACCCGGAACCCCGGCACCACGGCCGACCTGACCGCGGCCGCGATCTGTGTGGTTATTTTGGAGGATGGCTGGCACTCATCGGGAGAGCATGCCCGTGCAGAGTAAGTTCCGCGTCGAAGTGAGCAAGGACTACCTCGTCTTCGCGTCCGCGCATTTCATCACGTTCCGCGGGCACCAGTGCGAGTCGCTCCACGGCCACAACTATCGGGTCGGCGTGGCGGTCGAAGGCTCGTTGGACGGCGAGTGTCTGTTCGTGCTTGACTTCAGCGTGCTCAAGCGGATCGTGCGCAAGCTCGTGGACGAGATCGACCACAAGGTCCTGCTGCCGAGCCAGAACCCCAAGCTGGCCTTCCGCGAAACCGACGGCGCGCTGGCGGTGGACTACTTCGGAAAGCCGACGTACGTGTTCCCGCGGAGCGACTGTGCGCTGCTGCCGATCCGGAACACGACGGCGGAAATGCTGGCGCAATACCTGGGCGCTGCGGCCCATCAGGAGCTGGTCAAGGAAGGCTACACCCACCTGACGCTCCTCGAGCTCGAGGTCGAGGAGAACTACGGTCAGTCGGCGACCTACCGCGAGTCGCTGGTTTCCGACTGAGCAGCGCCGGCCCCCGCGTGGCGGAGCGCCGCAACATCTTCCGCGTTGATCCGGCCCGCGTGGATCGCGCTGGCCACGAGCGCCCCGTCACACCCCGCGTCCTCCATTCGCTCGAGATCCTTGCGCGTGAGCACGCCGCCGCCCGCGAACAGCCGCATGCCCGGGTGCCGTCGCCGCAGATTTTCCAGCAGGCCGAGATCCACCCCCACGCCGGTCCCGATCCGTCCCAGATCAAGCAAAAGGATGGACGCGACTCCGGCATCCGCCGCCTGCGCGGTGAGGGTGAGCGCGTCGGGAATGGCGCCGGCGGCATCGGCCATGAGCGGGTGCAGAATGGGTGTGCCCAATTGAAGGTCCAGACTGAAGACCACCCGGTTCGAACCCACCGAGTCCACAATGTCGGCCAGCGCCGCGAACGACCGGAGCGTCTCCATCCCGACGACCGCGTCGGACGCGCCGGCCGAGAGTACCTCGAGCGCGCCGTCGCGCCCGCTGGCCCCCCCGTCCACCAGCAACTCGCCCAGGAAGCCCGAGCGGAACTCGGCCAGGTCGCGGATCAGGCCGCGCTGCACCGGGCCGCCGGCGATGGCATCGAGATCGGCGACGTAGCACGCCCGCGCGCCAAGGATGTCGCGATAGGCCCGGATGAGCGCCAGGGGGTCACCGGGCGCGTCCGGTGCAAGGATGGACCGCACGGGGGCGTAGTCGGCGCGCACGCGACCTTGCGCGTGCACGGCGATCCCCTGGGTCAGGTCCAGCACCGGAACGATTTCCATCACATCCCCCTGGCGGCTCGGTACTGATGCCCAGCATCATCGGCTGGGACATCGGCGGCGTCAACATCAAGGCCGCGCGTCTCGAGGCGGGTGCCGTGCGGGTGGCGCTCGAGCCCTTCGAGCTTCAGCGGGCGCCCGACCGACTTGCCACCACCCTCGCGGCCATCGCCGCGGACCTCGGCGCCACCGGCGCCGACCGCCACGCGGTCACGATGACGGCCGAGCTGTCGCAATTGTTCCGGACGAAGCGCGAGGGCGTGGACTTCATCGTCCGTGCCCTCGCGGCCGTCTTCCCCACCGAGCGGTTGAGCGTCTTCGGGACCGACGGGCGCTTTCACAGCGCAAGCGACGCCCGGCGGGAGCCCCTGTGTGTCGCCGCTGCCAATTGGATGGCGACCGCCGCCCTCGTCGCCCAGAGCGTGCCGACTTGTCTGCTGGTGGACATCGGCTCGACCACTACGGACGTGATCCCGCTCGTCCAGGGGAAAGTCATTGCGTCGGGCCGCACCGATCCTGAGCGCCTGGCCACCGGCGAGCTGGTGTACACGGGGGCGCTCCGTACGCCCACCGAGGCCGTCGTCCGACATGTTGCGTTCCGGGGGGCCTCGGCCGGCGTGTCGGCCGAAGGATTCGCGATCATGGGCGACGTGTACGTGTGGCTCGGGGCCCTCGCGGCTGAAGACTACACGGTTCCGACTCCGGACGGACGCCCCGCCGGCCGCAACTTTGCCGGCGAGCGCCTGGCGCGCGTGCTCTGCGCCGATCGCGAGATGCTCACGGACGCCGAGGTCGACGCGATCGCGCGGGCGCTGGCCGACGCACAAGCCGCCGCCGTGGCGGAGGCGATCCATCGGGTCGTCGCCCGGCACCCCTCGATCACCACGACGGTCGTTACCGGCCTGGGCGACTTCATCGCCGCGCGCGCGGCGGTGCAGGCCGGCCTCGCGGTGACCCGGCTCGCCGAGCATCTCGGTGACGCCGCCGCGCGCACCGCGCCGGCGGTCGCCGTCGCCATGCTCCTCGAGCAGACGCTGTGAGCCGGCTTGCGGTCGTCAAGCTGGGCGGCGGCCTCGGCCGGATCGACGGCGCGCTCGCCGCCGCCGGGAAAGCAATCGGTGCGGCGGCGCGCCGCCGGCCGCTCGTCGTCGTGCCGGGAGGCGGGGCCCTGGCGGACGGCGTCCGCACGCTCGACCGGGAGCTGTCGCTCCCGGCGACGACGGCCCACTGGATGGCCATTCTGGCGATGGATCAGTACGCCTACGTCATCGTGGCGCATACGGAGGGCGCGGTGATCGCCCATGATGCGGCGGAAATCCGATCGGCGCTGGCCGACGGCCGCATCCCCGTATTGGCGCCGTATCGCTGGATGTTCGCGGCCGACGTCTTGCCGCATCGCTGGGAGGTGACCAGCGACAGCATCGCCGCATTCGTGGCCGGCGCGCTCGACGCCGATCTGCTCGTGCTGCTGAAGCCGGTGAGTGGCTCGGTCGAGACGCTCGTGGATCCGTGGTTTCGCCAAGCGCGGCCGCTCGGGCTGAGAGTCGTCGTCGTCGGGGCGGAGGAGCTGGGCCGGCTGCCGCTGGTGCTGGGCAACGGTGCGGGAGGCGAGACGGGGGACTAGCCGACTACCGGACGCTCCGATAGGCGCGGCGCGCCAGGCGGCTTCCCGCCCGTCCCCGCGCGAGCCATTCGAAGAAGCGGTCCGCGGGAACGGCTCGGCCGATGAGGTGCCCCTGGACCTCGTCGCAGCCCTGGCCCCGGAGAAAGGCGAGATGCTCGTGGGTCTCGACCCCTTCCGCGACCACCTTGAGCTCGAGCGCGTGCGCCATGGCGATGACGGCCGCCGTGATGGCCGCGTCGTCGGGAACCGAGATCAGGTCGCGCACAAAGCTGCGATCGATCTTGAGCGAGTCCACCGGGAAGTGCTTGAGGTAGCTGAGCGACGAGTAGCCGGTGCCGAAGTCGTCGATCGCCAGCTGAACGCCCAGGGCCCGAAGCCGGTGCAGCGCCGCCACCGCCTCGTGCTGGCGCTCCATCAGGACGCTTTCCGTCAGCTCCAGCCCCAGCCACCGCGGCTCCAATCCGGCCGCTTCGAGGGCGGCGCGCACCGTGGTGACGAGGGTGCCCTGGCGGATCTGGCGGCTCGACAGGTTCACCGCGATGCGGAGCGGTGCGAACCCCGCGTCCTGCCAGGCCCGGTTCTGGGCACACGCGGTCCGCAGCACCCATTCGCCCAGCGGCACGATCAGGCCGTTCTCCTCGGCGATGGGGATGAACTCACCCGGCAGCAGCAGGCCCAACGACGGATGCTGCCACCGAACGAGCGCCTCGGCCCCGGTAATCGCGCCGGTGTCCGCCCGCACGATCGGCTGATAGTGCAGCACCAGCTCCTCGCGCTCGAGCGCGCGGCGCAGATCCGTGTCCAGCGTCAGGCGCTGCATGGCGGTGGCGTTCATCGTGCGGGAGAAGATCTGGTAGCCGTTCCCACCCTGGCTCTTCGCCTCGTACATCGCGGTATCGGCGTGGGTCAGCAGCGTCTCGACGTCCTCGCCGTCAACGGGGTAGAGCGCGATGCCGATGCTGGCGGTGATGAACACCTCGTGCGCGCCCAGGGGCACTGGAGACGTGAGCGTCGAGAGAATCCGGCGCGCGAGGGCCACCGCATCGTCGGCATCGTCGATCCCCGTGAGCAACACCGTGAATTCGTCGCCGCCGAGCCGGGCGACCTCCGCGCCGGGGGCGCCGGTCGCGGCCTCACCCGCATCGTCGGCGCGGGCGCAGCAGCCGTGCAGCCGCTCGCCCACGTAGCGCAGGAGCTGGTCGCCTAGCTCGTGTCCCAGCGTGTCGTTGATCCGCCCGAAGTTGTCGAGGTCAATGAAGAACGCGGCGACTTTGCGGCGCTCCCGCCGCGCGTCGGCCAGCGCGCGCGCCAGCCGGTCCTTGTAGGACGGCCGGTTCGGGAGGCCGGTCAGGCTGTCGTGATAGGCGAGCAGACGGACCTGCTCCACCATGCGGGCGTTGGACAGGGCGACGGCCACCTGATCCGCGAGGCGCCTCGCCTGCATCAGGTCCTCCGGCGTCGGAATCACTTCCAGCCGCGTGCCCAGGGCAAGCACGCCGGCAAGCTCACGGTGCGAGGCGAGCGGCAGCACGACGGCCGCCGTCACGCCGCGCTCGGCCATCGGCCGGAGGTAATCGGGGAGCCGATCACCCGCTCGAAGCTCGATCAGGTCGCCCGCCGCGAGCTGTGACAGATCCTCGGCGCTGAGTTGCACCCGGACGGCCTCCCGCCGCCCCCCGTCGCCGTCGCGACGCACCCAGCTCACCGCGCTGGTGCCCCGTTCGGCTGGAAGGAGGGTCACGCTGGCCGCACTGCACGGATAGACGTCCCGGATCCGGCTCAGGACGGCGTCCACGATGGTCGAGGCGTCCATCGCCCCGAGCACCGCGCGATCGATATCCGCGGCGGCGGCCAGGGCCTTGAACTGCCGCCCGAGGCGCGTAGCCATCGTGTTGAAGGAGTGGGCCAGCTCGGCGAATTCATCGCGACTGGTGACGGGCACCCGCCAGTCGAAGTCCTGAAGCGCGATGCGCCGCGTTCCGTCCTGGAGATGGATCAGCGGGACAAGGCTTCGGCGGATCTGGCTCATGCTGAGCACGAGGACGGCGAGCGTGCACGTCCCGATGATCAGCAGGAATCGGTCGGTGAAGTCCGTCATGGGCCCGAGCACGGTGGCCTGGGCTTCGCTCAAGATCAGCGTCCAGCTCGGACTACCGAATGCGTCGCGCAGAACGATCGGCCAATAGGTGCCGAGATAGCTGCGCTCGCCCAACTCGAGGGTGAAGTTGCCCCAGAGGGAGCGCTGCGAGAGATCGTGAACCTGGCGCGCCGCGGCGCTTCGGAGATGGGTCGAGCCCACGAGCATCTGCCCCTGCTCGTCGAGCACCGCCATTTCCGTCGTCGGCGACGGCATCGTTTGG
>DATBQV010000019.1:0-2890 GCA_036560625.1 Gemmatimonadales bacterium | reverse complement strand
TCCACGCCGCCTGGTCGTTCTACGAGGCGGCGAAGGCGCAGGGCATCCGGCCGATCCTCGGCTTCGAAGCGTATCTGGCCTTCGGCTCCCGCCGGGAGCAGCAGAAGCCCGCCTGGGCCCCGTCGCACTACAGCCACCTCGTGCTGCTGGCCCGAAACCGCACCGGTTACCAGAATCTCATCCGCCTCTCGTCCATCGGATTCACCGAGGGGTTCTACCGCCGCCCGCGCATCGACCGCGAGACGCTCGAGGCCCACCACGAAGGCATCGTCGGTCTCGCGGCCTGCCTCTCGGGCGAAATCGCGCTCTGGCTCCGCCAGGGGCGGTACGAGGAGGCCCGGAAGAGCGCCGAGTGGTTCGCGCAGCTCTTCGGCCCGGAGCACTTCTGGCTCGAAATCCAGCAGCACGGGATTCCCGAAGAGCGCCTCGTCATGGAAGGGATGCTGCGGCTCGGCCAGGAGCTGGGGCTCGGCGTGGTGGCGACGAACGACGCGCACTACCTCCGGCGCGAGGACGCCGAAGCGCACGACGTGCTGCTCGCCATCGGCACCGGCGCCGACCTCGACGACCCCAAGCGGTTCCGCTTTACCGGCGAGGAGTCGTACGTCAAGTCCGAGCAGGAAATGCGCGCGCTGTTCGCGGATCATCCGGAGACGCTGGAGAATACCGCCCGCATTGCCGACCTGTGCGAGTTCGCCTTCGAGAAGCGCTACTTCCTGCCCAGCTTTCCCCGGCCCGCCGAGTACGCGAGCGACGAAGCGCTGCTCGAGGACCTCGCCGGCCGGGGCGCGGCGGGCCGCTACGGCACGCCCCTGCCCCAGAACGTGCGGGAGCGCCTCGAGTACGAGCTGGGCGTCATCAACCGCGCGGGCTACGCCGGCTACTTCCTGATCGTCCAGGACTTCATCGCGGCGGCGCGGGCGCGGGGAATTCCGGTGGGACCGGGCCGCGGGTCGGCGGCGGGGTCGCTCGTGGCGTACAGTCTCGGGATCACGAGCGTGGATCCGCTCCGGTTCGACCTGCTGTTCGAGCGGTTTCTCAATCCCGAGCGCGTGTCCATGCCGGACATCGACGTGGACTTCTGCTTCGAGCGCCGGGGCGAGGTCATCGAGTACGTCCGGGAGCGCTACGGCCGGGACAGCGTGGGCCAGATCGTCACCTTCGGGACGATGAAAGCGCGCGCGGCCGTCAAGGACGTCGCCCGCGTGCTTCGCATTCCGCCGGCCGACGCCGACAAGCTGACCAAGCTCATTCCGTCCGGCCCCGCGTACAGCCTGTCCATTCCCGACGCCGCGGAAAAGATCCCCGAGATCCGCGACCTCATGCGCGCCGACGCGACCTACCAGCGGCTCATCGACCTGAGCGCCCGCATCGAAGGCATCTCGCGCCACATGTCGGTGCACGCGGCCGGGGTGGTCATCGCGCCGGGACCGCTCGCCGACTACGTGCCCGTCTGTACCGCGCCCACCAAGGGCGCGGGGCAGTCGGCCGACGGGGAAGACACGATCATCACCCAGTACGACATGAACGCGTTGGAGAAGGTCGGCATGCTCAAGATGGACATGCTCGGCCTCAAGACGCTCACGGTCATCCACGACGCGTGTGCCATGATAGCTCGGCCGGGGGAGGTGGCGATCGACATGGACGCGCTGCCGCTGGATGACCCCGGCGTCTACGCGATGCTCCGTCAGGGCCGCACCGCCGGGGTCTTCCAGTTCGAGTCGCCGCTCGCCACGGACACGCTCCGCGCGATGAAGTGCGATCGCTTCGACGACCTGGTCGCGGCGAACGCGCTCCTCCGCCCGGGGCCGCTGGATGCGGGCATGCATACCGTGTTCGTCAAGCGGAAGCTGGGCCAGGAGCGGGTGACCTACGCGCACCCGCTGCTCAAGGAGATCCTCGAGCCCACCTATGGCGTCATCACCTATCAGGAGCAGGTGATGCGCATCGCCAACGTCCTCGCCGGTTTCTCCCTGGCCGAAGCCGACGTCCTCCGAAAAGCAGTAGGCAAGAAGGACCAGGAGCTCGCGAACCAGGAGGTCGCCAAGTTCATCGAGCGGGCGGCCGCGCAGGGGCATCCCCGGCACGTCGTGGAGGAGCTGGGCCGCCAGATCGTCACCTTCGGCCGGTACGGCTTCAACAAGTCGCACTCCGTCGCGTACTCGGTGCTCTCCTATCACACGGCGTGGCTCAAGACGTACCATCCCGCCCAGTTCATGGCGGCGCTGCTCTCCTCGGAAATCGGCAACACCGACAAGGTGGTGCAGTACATCAACGAGGCGCGGGAGCTGGGGCTCGAGGTGCTGCCGCCGGACGTCAATGAATCGGGCTGGAAGTTCACGGTGGTCGGCGACCGCCGACTCCGCTTCGGACTCGGCGCCGTGCGCAACGTGGGATGGGGCGCGATCGAGTCCATCATCGGCGCGCGCGCGCAGGGCCCGTTCACCTCGCTCACCGACTTCGCGGAGCGCATCGATCTGAGGCTCTGCAACAAGCGCGTGCTCGAGTCGCTCGTGGCCGCCGGTGCCTGCGACTCGCTGGGCGGTCACCGCAAGCAGCTCATCGAGGGACTCGACCGGGTTCTGGCTGAGGCGCAGCTCCAGCAGCAGGAGCGCGAGGCCGGACAGGCCTCGCTGTTCGGCGAGGCGGCCGCGCAGCACCGTCCTGCCCCGCCCGCGTTGCCCGACGTCCCGGCCTGGACCGAGGCCGAGCGGCTAACGCGGGAGAAGGACGTGCTGGGCTTTTTCATCTCGGGCCACCCGCTCGAGCCGTTCCGGAGCGAGGTCGAGCTGTTCGGGAGCCGCACCACGGCGACCCTGGGCGAATGGAGCGAGCACGCGGTCAGCGTCGCCGCGGTCGTGACCGCGGTGCGGCGCCAGATCTCGAAGAA
>DATBQV010000018.1:0-5833 GCA_036560625.1 Gemmatimonadales bacterium | reverse complement strand
CGCCATCACCCGCCGCAACGTGAGCGTGGTCGTTCGCTGCCTGGCTGCTTGCGGGGTCGTGGCGGTGGTCCACGTCTTCCTGGCCGGCCTCGGGTACTGGCGCCTGCTCCTGGACGGGCTGCTCTACTTTGCGCTGGTCATCGCGGTGGGCGCGCTCCGCCCGCGGGAGATCCTCGGCATGATCAGCAAGGCCATGAAGCGCCCGGCCCAGCCGGGGGTCTAGGCGCGTCGCTCCGGCGCCTCGAAGAACTTCTTGAGGGCGAGGAAGCGCTTCTCGAAGAGCTGGTAGCTGAGCACGGCCACGACGACCGACACGCCGACGCCCAGCGCCGCCTGCGCCGCCATGGTCAGCCAGTGGTTGCCGAGGTGCGCGTCGAGGCGCTCCTCGAGCCGCGCGTCACGGAGGTACCACGTCAGGAGGCCGTGGTAGACGTACAGGCCGTAGCTGTACTTGCCGAAGAACCGGAGCGTGGCCGTCTGGAAGATCCGCCCCGGCGCGTTGCTCCGGATGCTCGTCAGCGACAGCGCCCCGAAGAACAGCGCATAGAGTGTGTTGCGGAGCTGGTGGAGCACCGGCAGACCGAGGCTGGTGAGCGCGCACCAGGCCGACAGCAGCACCACGATCACGCCCAGCGCCAGGGCGGCTCGCCCGGTGCGTCGCAGCAGCGCCGCGGGGCCGCTCTCCCGCCGCGCGACCGTCGCCAGCAGAGCGCCGACGCACAGGGTGTCGATGCGGCATGGGGTGAGCACGGAGATCGACAGCTCGCTCGTGCCGGCGAGCGCCAGCGCGATGCGCAGCGCCAGGCCCCCCAGCACGACTCCGACGCAGATCCGCTCGAGCGTGGCCCTTTCGAAGCGGAACACCACCATGGGCCAGAGGAGGTAGAAGTGCTCCTCGATGGCGAGCGACCAGAAGTGGCTGACGTAGGTGAGCGACTCCCAGGACGACTTCGCCGCGATGTAGAAGTTGGCGGTGTAGGTCCAGAGCCACGCCTGGTGCTCCCGGGCGTGCTCGAGGTTGGGCGGGAGGCGGAGCAGCCGAGGCAGGAGCAGGAAGAGCGCCGTCAAGACGAGGTAGTAGAGGGGAAAGATGCGCAGCGTGCGACGCGCGTAGAAGTTGCGGAAGTAGTGAGATCGGCTCTTGGCGTCGAGCAACAGGCCCGTGATGAGCAGGCCCGAGAGGACGAAGAACAGATCGACGCCCAGCAGGCCGAACCCGGCCGCCTTGACGACGAGCCGCTGACCGAAGGTGTGGGCGCTCGCATCGCCTACGAAGTGGATCGCCATCACCATCAGGATGGCCAGGCCGCGCACCCCATCGAGGCCGGGGAGGTGGCCGCTCAACCGGGGGGGGCTCGCTCCTTCCGACATGATCCCTCAGGGCTGCACGAAGGGTGTTCCCGCGTCGTAGCGGGCCCGGGCGGGCAGGGTGGCGACGGGGGTCGGCCCCGAGGCGTTCACCCACGGCCAGGTGTATCCGCGACCGGCGGAGAAGAAGGGCGGCTTCCGGGTCAGGTAGAGCGACGGCGGCATCGTGTGATCGGGGATCCTGGGGTCCCACTTCACCGAGCTCGTGAGGAAGTCGAAGTTGCCGTGGCGCAGCGCCGTGCTCTGCACCAGCGGGTCGGCCGCCTGCGCCCAGTGGCCCGGGTCGTACCCGAGCCTCCAGATGAAGCGCCCGTTCTGCCAGGCGCTGTTCCCGGGGGCGTTGCCCGGGTCTTCGTACAGCCACCCGCCCATCGTGCCGCTGTTCCCCATGACGTTGCCGACGAACGAGTGCCACCAGGCCCCGTACTCGAGGCCACCGGCGCGCGCGTTGCCCGAGCTGGGGTCGTCCTTGTAGTCGCGCCGCACCCCCGTGAGGTGGTTGCGGAAGACGGTGTGGTAGATGGCGTTGCCGTGCGTGCAGTCGGCGTCGTAGTTGAACGACTCGTTGCCCTCGAAGAGCACGTGATGCGAGCCCACCATGTGGCTGGCGTTGAGCCCGACCTCCTGCCAGGTCGGCGCCGTGATGATGTGCCCGTCGTCCATGTAGTTGTAGGCGACCACGGTGGCCGTACCGGCCGAGCGCGCCACCATCATCTTGTTCGCCTGGAGCACGATGTTGTCCTCGATGAGGACCTCCGACGAGCCGCGCGCGAGGCTGATCGCGTAGCCTCCGCCCCCCGGCTCCGACCATGCGCCGTCGTGGATGTAGGAGCCGCGCACCTCCACGCGGAACGAGTGGTCGACGGCCACGCCCTCGCCGATCCACATGGTGTCCTCGACGTTCTTCATCCAGGAGTAGGCGGCGCTCTCGAAGCGCACGTTCCCGTCGCCGCCCCCGCTCACCGTCAGGTCCTCGATGCCGGCGCCGCGGACCTGCGCGTTGGCCTGGGAGTAAGGGGTCAGCTGCGCGTAGTGCGATCTCCGGTAGCGGATGTGGAGCGGTGTCGTGAAGGCAATGGTGTTCCCGCTCACCGAGGCCACTTCCTTGATCTCGTTGATAGGCCGGCCGCTGCGGCTGAACCACGTCAGCGAGCCGGGGAAGGGATCGTCGCCGGGCTCGGCGGGGTTGTGTCTCTGCCACACCGCCCGGTCGCTCGCCCAGACCTTGTCCGGCGTGGGTGCGCCGCCACGGTTCGGGAGCTTCGTCCAGGTGGCCGTGCGGTAGTGGTCCTCGTCGAGGAGCACGAACTGGCCGGCGGCGAAGCCGGCGCCGCTGGTCACCGTGATCGACAGCGCTCCCTTCTCCCCGTCGGCAGCGAGGGACTGCGTCGAGGTCTCGTCGGCGGACGGCCACCGGTTGGGGCCGATGACGACGACGGGGTCGCTCACGATCGCCTGGTCCTTGTTGGGGACGGCACCGTTGGTGCGCTTGAGGATGGTGCGCCCGGCGCCGGCGCCGCGCAGCGTGATCCCCCTGGCGATGATGAGGTACTTGCTGTTGACGAGGAAGGTGCCGGCCGAGAGCTGCACCGTCTGCCCCGGCGGACAGGCATCGATCGCCGCCTGCACGGCGGCCGACGCGTCCTGGGCGCCGTCACCGTGATCCGATGCGCTCAGCGTCGCGCAGAGGCCTGCGCGCGCCGGGATGCCACCCTGGACTCCCGGGCTCCACACGGTGCGGCGGTCGGCGTCGAGCGCCGGGAGCCTGCTCACCGTGACCGCGGCGGATCCGCTCCGCTTCGTGTCGGCGACGCTGGTGGCGACCACGTGGTAGGTCCCCTCGGCCGCGGGAGCCGTGTACCTGCCGCCGCCGTCGACCGCGCCCCCGTTCCCGCCCTCGAGCAAGGACCAGGTCAGCGTCGTCGGCTGCGCCGGTTTGGTCGATCCGACCGTGGCGGTGAAGGCGACCGTCGCGCCCGGGGCGACCACGATGCTCGGCGGGGAGACGGCCACGGAGACGCTCGAGGGGGCCACCGTGACCGTCGCGCCGTCCTGCTTCGACGAATCGGCCGTGCTGGTGGCCACGACGTGATAGGTCCCGCTGGTCCCGGGCGCCGTGTATGTCCCGGTGGAGTCTATCGCTCCGCCCCCGGGCTCGCGCACCGACCAGCTCACCGCCGTGGCCTGACCGGGCGCGAGACCGGAGACCTCCGCCACGAACGAGAGGCTCTGACCGGGCGAGGTCCACGCCTGGTGTGGAGAGACCAGCACCGCCAGCCCCTGGGAGGCGTCCTTCGGTGTGGCGGGCTGCCCGGGAGTGGCGCCCTTGCACCCGGCGGACTGGGGAACGAACCAGGCCGCGGCGGCCGCGACCACGAGGCCCCGCAGCCACGCCGAGGCCCGCGCCCTCACGTGCGGTGCTCCTGGGCCGACGCGTACGACGGGCCGCCGACCCCGGCGGGCGTCTTCGCCGGCGCGGGGCCGAACGTGCGGGCCAGGCACTCCTGAAAGACGAGAGGAGGCTTCCATCCCAGCGTCTCGAGCGCGTGGCGGTTGGTGTACCGCAGCGGCTTGAGGCGCGATTCGAGCCGGCAGGGGATGAGGATCTGAGGCAGCTTGGTGTTCTTCCGGAAGACCGTGGCGAAGGCCAGGCTCACCCCCAGATAGGCCAGGCTGTAGGGGATGGGGATGCGGATCCCCCGCTCGCCGACCCCGCGAAGGTAGTCGCGCTGGAAGCTCCAGATTCGTTCGCCCTCGTTGTCGACGACGTTGAACGTCTGACCGCGGGCGCGCGGATCGGTGACGGCGACCGCGAAGAGGTCGGCGCAGTTCTCGACGTGCGTCATCGGCATGCGCGACAGCGGCCCGATGATCAGGCGGAGCTTGCCTACCGGCAGCCCGAGCGCCGCCAGGTTGGCGTGATCACGGCCCCAGATGAACCCGGGGCGGAGAACGGTCAGCGCCCAGCCGCGCTCCCCGGCGAAGCGCCGGGAGACGCGCTCCTGCCACGACTTCGCGATCGAGTAGCCGTCGCGCTGGTAGAGGTCGTCCCCCGACTCGAGGGGGGACGTCTCGTCGAGCGTCCCACGGATACGACTCCAGTCGTAGACCGAGAAGCTGCTGGCCAGGATCAATCGCTTGCACGAGGTGGCGGCCATCGCGGTGAGCAGCCGCTCGGTTCCGGTGACGGCGGCGGCGAACTGTCCGTCCTCGCCTCCCGTCACTGCGGCCGCCAGGTGAACCAGCACGTCGACGCCCTCGAAGGCACGCTCCAGCTCGCCGCCGGTGCGAAGGTCCGCCCGGAAGAGCTCGACGGACGCCGGCCAGCCCAGCTCGTCCACCCGGGCGGCGGGCCGCACCAGCGCGCGAACCTCGACTCCGCGTTCCAGGAGGGCGGCCACGACGTGGCGCCCCAGAAACCCGTTGGCGCCGGTGACGAGAGCCTTCATGCGTGCTTCTCTCCGTTCGAAGTGTGCGGCTTGAGCGCCTCGACGAGGCGATTCACCTCGAGCACCTGCTGCGGCGAGACGGGCAGGGGCGACCCGTCGGCCAGCGCGCGGTACGAGCGCGCAAGCAGCTCGAAGAGGCCCTCGTAGGCTCCCGGCCCGCCGGTGAACTTGCGCATCAGCGTGCCGATCGCGGCGCGCCGGACGAGCCCCCCTTCTTCGATGCCGTTGAGGAGCGGACGGAGCGGCTTGGGTCCGGGGCGCAGCCGGTCGAAGGTGAGCCGGGTCTCGAACAGGTTGGCGGTGGCCTGCATGCGCTCGCCGTAGACACGCACCCAGAAGGCGTCGGGCTGCGCCGTGCCGCTGAAGCCGAGGGTCGCCGTGCCACGCTCCGCCTCCACGACCGCGTGAAACTCGTCGTAGGGCAGGATGGACGGCTTGCGCTTCGTCCACACCGTGTGCGCCGTCCGGTGGGCCCCGACGAAGAGGTGCGCGAGCGAGGCCAGGTGGGGCAGGAAGTCGGCGATGGCGCCCCCCGCGAGGGAGAGACAAGGATGACGTGAGTTGGGATCGGCGAACCCGTCGGGCCCGAGGATCCCGAGGCAGATGGTCACGTCCACGTGAACCACCGCACCGAACTCCCCGGACTCGATGCGGGACAGGATCTCCCGCGGCGCGCGGTTGAAGAGGTAGTTGTAGTCCTCGACGAAAGCGCGCTTCAGCTCCGCGGCGCGGCGAGCCAGTGTCTCCAGCTCGGCCAGCGTGGGCGTGGCCGGCTTCTCGACGATGACGTGCGCTCCAGCCTCGAGCGAATCGAGGGCGAGCCTGAAGTGGGACGTCGGCGGAGTGGTGACGTGGACGACGTCGGGTCGCACCTCCCGGAGCATCGCGCGGTAGTCGGTGAACCACGCGCGAGCGCCGTGTCGATCCGCTGCAGCCTGCGCGGTGGACTCGGAGAGATCGCAGACCGCGGCGATCTCCACGCCCGGCAGACCCTGCAGGCAACCCAGGTGCTGGCG
>DATBQV010000017.1:0-3632 GCA_036560625.1 Gemmatimonadales bacterium | reverse complement strand
CGCTTTCAAGTGGCGTTCTAAGGAGAATCGCATCATGGCACGGTCACACAAGAAGCCGCACACCGCTCCCACGACGAATTCGGCGGGCACGGCTCCACGCGATGGTGGCGGTCCCGCGCCGGCAGGCCCCAGCCGGGTGAGCACGCTACTGGGCCGGCTCGTCGGCGGAGCCAACGAGAAGGCCAAGCGGATCCACGCGCAGGCGGCGCGGGTGAGCCTGCTGGTGCCGCTGGCCCTCGCGCCACCAGCACTTGCCGCGCTCGCCGCCGCGTCGCAGACGTTGGCGCCCGTGCAGCTGTCGGCGCAGGCGCCCAAAGCCGTCACGCTGCTCAACGTCTCCTACGACCCGACGCGCGAGCTGTATCAGGACGTCAACGCGGCGTTCGCCGCGTTCTGGAAGGCGAAGACGGGGCAGGACGTGACCGTCCAACAGTCGCACGGGGGCTCGGGCAAGCAGGCCCGCGCGGTGATCGACGGGCTCAAGGCCGACGTCGTGACGCTCGCGCTGGCGTACGACATCGACGCGATCGAAGATCGGGGACTCATCGCGAAGGGGTGGGAGACGCGCCTCCCCGGTAACAGCTCGCCCTACACGTCCACGATCGTGCTGCTCGTGCGCAAGGGCAACCCGAAGCAGATCAAGGACTGGGACGACCTCGTCCGTCCCGGCGTCTCGGTGATCACGCCGAATCCCAAGACCAGCGGCGGCGCGCGCTGGAATTACCTCGCCGCGTGGGGCTACGCCCTCCAGCGCTGGAATGGCGACGAGAACAAGGCGCGGGAGTTCGTGGCCCGGCTGTACCACAACGTGCCCGTGCTCGACAGCGGCGCCCGCGGCGCCACCACGACGTTTGTGGAGCGCGGCATCGGCGACGTGTTCGTCACCTGGGAGAACGAGGCGCTGCTCGCGGTAAAGCAACTGGGCGCGGGAAAGTTCGAGATCGTCTACCCCTCGCGCAGCATCCTGGCGGAGCCGCCGGTCGCGGTGGTGGACAAGGTGGTGGACAAGCGGGGCACGCGGGCCGTTGCGCAGGCTTATCTCGAGTTTCTCTATTCGGAGCAGGGCCAGGACGTGGCCGGGCGCGACTTCTACCGCCCGCGCTCGCCCACGGCGGCGGCGAAGTACGCGGCCCAGTTCCCCAAGCTCAGCCTGTTCACGATCGACGAGGTCTTTGGCGGCTGGCGCAAAGCGCAGGCGGTGCACTTCGCCGACGGCGGGATCTTCGATCAGATCTATCAGCCGGGTAAGGTCTAGGAGCGCGGGGCGATGAGCTTGGCGCGCCGGAGCGTGCTCCCCGGGTTCGGTCCGGCACTGGGGTTTACGCTGACCTATCTCGGCCTCATCGTCCTGATCCCGCTGGCGACGATCTTCCTCCGGAGCGCGGGCCTCGGCTGGCACGCGTTCCGGGAGACGGTCACGTCGCCGAGGGTGCTGGCGTCGTACCGGCTCAGCTTCGGCGCGTCGTTCATCGGCGCGCTCATCAATTCCGTGTTCGGGGTGCTGGCCGCCTGGGTGCTCACGCGCTATCACTTTCCGGGCCGGCGGATCATGGATGCGCTGGTGGATCTGCCATTCGCGCTGCCTACGGCCGTCGCCGGCATCGCGCTCACGACGCTTTACGCCCCCAACGGCTGGGTCGGCTCCCGATTGGCTCCGCTCGGCATCCAGGTGGCGTATGCCCCGCTGGGCGTGGTCCTGGCGCTCACGTTCATCGGGCTCCCGTTCGTGGTGCGCACGGTGCAGCCTGTGCTGCAGGACCTGGAGGTCGAGCTGGAGGAGGCGGCCGCCAGCCTGGGCGCCAGCCGCTGGCAGACGTTCCGCCGGGTGCTTCTCCCCGCGCTCGCGCCGGCCATTCTCACCGGATTCGCGCTGTCGTTCGCGCGGGCCATCGGGGAGTACGGCTCGGTGGTATTCATCTCCGGGAACATGCCGCTCCGCACCGAGATCGCCCCGCTGCTCATCATGACCAAGCTGGAGCAGTTCGATTACGCCGGAGCAACGGCGATCGCCGTCGTCATGCTGCTGGTGTCGTTCGCCCTCCTGCTCGGCATCAACCTGCTCCAGTGGGCCGGCCGCCGCCGGGCCACGGCCTGAGATGATTCCGAGCACCGCGATCGGCGAGTCGCGCCTGGTGCGCTGGTCGCTCACGGCGATCGCGCTCGCCTTTCTGGCCGTCTTTCTCGTGCTGCCGCTCGCCTCGGTCTTCGGTGAGGCGCTGGCAAAGGGCTGGGCCGCTTATGGCCGAGCGCTGGTGACACCGGAGGCGCTGGCGGCCGTTCGCCTCACGTTGCTGGTCGCGGGGATCGCAGTGCCGCTGAATCTGATCTTCGGCGTCGCGGCCGCGTGGGCGATCGCCAAGTTCCAGTTTCCCGGCCGCAACCTCCTGCTCACGCTCATCGACCTGCCGTTCGCCGTCTCCCCGGTCATCTCCGGCATGATCTACGTGCTCGTGTTCGGTGCCCAGGGCTGGCTGGGCCCGTGGCTCGAGAGCCGGGATCTCCAGATCATCTTCGCGGTGCCGGGGATCGTGCTGGCGACGATCTTCGTGACCTTCCCCTTCGTGGCGCGGGAGCTGATCCCGCTCATGGAAGTGCAGGGGACGGAAGACGAGGAGGCGGCGATCGTGCTGGGAGCGAGCGGATGGCAGACGTTCCGGCGCGTCACGCTGCCGAACATCAAGTGGGGCCTGCTCTACGGGGTGATTCTCTGCAATGCGCGCGCGATGGGCGAGTTCGGCGCGGTCTCGGTCGTGTCGGGCCACATCCGCGGCGTGACCAACACCATGCCGCTCCACGTAGAGATCCTGTACAACGAATACGACTTCGTAGGGGCATTCGCGGTCGCTTCGCTGCTCACGCTTCTCGCGCTCGTCACGCTCACCGCCAAGACGCTGGTCGAATGGCGCCTGCGGCGCGACTGACGTCCGAACGCCGCCCGCCTCCGTCCGCGCCCCTAGCTGTGCGGCCGCCGGCGGGTTCCCACAATCCTCCCCGAATGGTCGACCACCACCAGCGGACCCGCGAGCGGCGTCGTGTGCGGCGCCGGGGCACCCGCGGGGAGCGCCGCTGTGCGAGCGCTGATGCCGGGTCCGCCGCCGATGCCCGACGCGGGCCACGGCTCCGCCGCCAGCGGGTTGATGACGTAACCCAGATCACCCATCTGGCCGACCGTGACGAGGCTGAGCGGATTGATGCCCTGGTTAATGAACCCGGTCATCAGCTCGTTCGTCATCACCGACTCCCGCCAATGCGACAGCGCCGTCCCCGCCCCCCCGGTTGCTTCCACGGGAACGATCTTGTCCATGTAGCTCGGCATGGCTGCGTGGAAGGCGGCCTGGGCCTGGGCGCCGCTGAACCAGGGGTCGGTGCCTGTCGTGTCCTGCACCAGGCTGTCGAGATCCCAGATGGTGCCGAAGCCGAGCAGATGCCCGAACTCGTGCTCGATGACGCCGTTCAGCAGGTCGTCCTGCTCCAGCTGGCTCAGCGCCCCGCTGTTGAGGTCCATGATGCCGAGTACCGGCAGGTTGCTGGGAGGGTCGTTGATCACGCACGGACCCGACTGGCCCAGGGTTGCGCCGGGGAGCGTGAGGATCTGCACCAGGACCAGAAGGTCCTTCACCGTCTCGTTGATG
>DATBQV010000016.1:0-3637 GCA_036560625.1 Gemmatimonadales bacterium | reverse complement strand
CGGTCGCGCGACGCTGTACGCAGCTACGCGGCTACCCGCGGCGATGGCACGGGTGCCCGCGACGGAGGCCGCGGCCCGGGAGCGGGCCGGCGACCTCATCGGAGCGGCGATGTTCCGCCTGCGGCTCGGCAGCCCCGCCACGGCGCTCCGGCTTCGGCTGGCTGCGTCGTCCGACACGCTGGCGCGCAACGAGCTGCGCCACGAGCTGGTTGGATTCCTCGGCACTCCCGCGTCCGGCGGCGAGCTGCGCAGCGCGATCGGCACGCTGGACAGCGCCTTCGCTCCGCTCACGCCGGATGAGGAGCTGGTCGTGGCCAGAGCCGCCGGCCCCGCCGGCCTTCCCCCGAGAGCGGCTGAAGCCTTTCCGCGTGCGTTAGCGGCGGGTCTCGGCTCGCCCCAGGACGGGCTCGACTACGCGACGGCGCTGTTCCGGCTCGGCCGCTATGCCGACGCCGCGATCGCGTACAGCGGCGTGCCGCCGCGCGACCCGCTCGCCGGGGCGTCCGCGTATCAACGGGGCCGGGCGCTCCTGCGCGGCGGGCAGCCGGATGCGGCGAGGCAGGTGTTTCGCGACGTCGCGAAGCGCTTCTCGAAGGACACCGCGGCCGCCCCGCCCTCCCTCTGGCTGCTGGCCGATCTTGCCGCCGATGACAACGACGACGGAGAATCCCGCAAGCAGCTGCTTCAGCTGGTCCACCGGTTCCCGGCCTCCCGGTTTACGCCCGGAGCGCGGCTCCAGGCGGCGCTGATCACGCTCCTCGGCGGGCACGCCCGCCAGGCGGGCGTCGAGCTGGATTCCCTCGCCGGCAGCTCCCGAGCGGGTGACGAGGCGTCCGCCGCGCTGTATTGGTCGGGGCGGGCCTGGGCGGCCGCCGGCGACTCGACCCGGGCCCGCGCCCGATGGACGTCCGTAATGGCCCGCGACCCGGCGTCCTACTACGCCGGCTTGAGCGAGCGGCGCTTGGATCTTCCGGCCTGGAGTCCGCCGGAGGCGCGGGACTCGCTCGTCACGCCGCCTGCGCTGGACAGCGCGATGACGCGCGCCGAGTTGCTCAAGCGGCTGGGGCTCGGGGACGAGGCACGCTACGAATATGACCAGGTGGCGCGCGACGCGGATTCGTCGGCGGAAGCGCTGCTGATCGCGGCCGCGGCGCTTCGGGACGCCGGCCTCGCGTCCCAGGGCATCCGGCTGGCTCGGCGGGCGGTCGCTCGCGGCGCGCCGGCGGACACGCGAGTCTACCGTCTCCTGTACCCGGTGGTGAACGCGGAGGGGCTGGTCGCCGAGGCCAAGGGACAGGGACTCGAGCCCGGTTTCGTGGCGGCGCTGATCCGGCAGGAGTCGCTGTTCGATCCGGGGGCCACGTCGGGGGCGGGGGCACGCGGGCTCATGCAGGTCATGCCGGAGCTGGGGACCACGGTGGCGCGGAGCCGAGACCTTCCCGAATGGGACCCGGTGCTGCTCTGGCAACCCGACGTGAGCCTCGCGATCGGAACGGCGCATCTGGCGGAGCTGGTCGCCCGGTACGGAGAGCCCGTGCGCGTCCTCGCCGCCTATAACGCGGGCATCTCGCGGGTCGAGCGTTGGGCGGGCAAGAACGGCATGGACGACGTCGAGATGTTCGCCGAGCGCATCCCGTTCGTCGAGACCCGGGACTACGTCCGCATCGTCCAGCGGAACCGCGATCTCTATCGGGTGCTGTACGGATGGTGAAGCGTTCCGTTATCTTGCCGCTCATCCCCCTGGTCGACCCCGGCGCCGAGGAACGATGGAAACATCCCCCGCGGAGCGGGTAGAGGCGACCCCGGGTCCGCATCCGCGCCGGATCGGGCGGGCTTCTCTCCCCACTCAGCGCACGCTGCTCACATGGCTGTTCGTCGGCCGGCTGGTCCTCGCTCTCGCGACGCTCCTGGGCGCCTCGCTCGTCTGGACCAGCCGCCCCGACGTCTCCTTCATCAGCAGCATCGCCGTCGTCTTCGCGCTCACCTTCACCGGCTATGGAGCGTGGGCGGTCTTCGTCCGGCGGGGCATTCCCAGCCGGGCGTTCCTCCAGGTACAGGCGCTGGTGGACCTGGGGCTGGTGACGGCGCTGGTCCATCTCTCCGGCGAGCCCAAGTCGGCCTTCCCCGCGCTCTATGTGCTCGTGGTTGCCGCGTACACGATGCTGCTGCCGCTGGGCGCGGGCGTGTTCACGGCGGTCGCCGCGTCGCTCATGTTCCTCGCGGACGTCGTTTGGGGTCAGGCCGTGGCCCCGGACACGGCATTCTGGGTCCAGTTCGCTGTATTCAACATCGTGTTCCTGCTGGTCGCCTTGCTCAGCCACCGGCTCCGCGAGGCGGGGGCGGAACAGGCCTCGCTCGAGACCGAGCTGGAGCGGGTGCGGCTCGAGGCCGACGACATCCTGCGGAACATCCGCTCCGGAGTGCTGACAGTCGACGGACTCGGCCGCCTGGCGTTCATCAATCCGACCGCGGAACGGCTGCTGCGTCTCGACTCGGGCGTATTTCTCGGGCAGCCGGTCCTGGACCAGCTCAAGACCCGGTCGGTCGAGCTCTGGTCGGCGATCGCTTCGGGGATCCGGAACGGACGGAAAATCAGTCGCGGTGAGGGGCTCGTGGCGTCGGCTCGAGGTGGACAGTTTCCGATCGGGCTCAGCACCACGGTGTTCCAGCAGAAAGCGCAGGAGGCGCCGTCGGTGACCGCGATCTTCACCGACATCTCCGATCTCAAGCAGCTTCAGGAGCTGCACCTGCGAGCCGAGCGGCTCGAAGCCGTGGCGGCGCTGAGCGCCTCACTCGCGCACGAGATCCGGAATCCGCTCGCGTCGATCCGAAGCTCGGTGGAGCAGCTGGCCCGCTCCCGCTACGCCACCGACGACGAACGCTTTCTCGCCGAGCTGATCGTGCGCGAGAGCGACCGGCTGAGCCGGCTGCTGAACGAGTTCCTCGACTTCTCCCGCGTGCGGGCGACCGAGTTCGTACCGGTAGATCTCCGCGAGGTGGCGATTGCCGTCACCCGGCTCGTGAAGGAGCACCCCGAGTGCCCCGATGGGGCGACGCTGGAAGTCCAGGGGCCGCGCACCGTCCTCGAGGGTGACGCCGATCTGCTGCACCGGGTCATTGCGAATCTGGTGCTGAACGCGGTGCAGGCGGCGCGGGGGCGGGTCCACGTGACGGTCGTGGTGGGGGAGGCGGACGCGGCGCAGCTGCCCCATGGTCCGCTGGATCACGCCGTCAAAGTCGAGGTCCGCGACGACGGCCCCGGCATTCCGGCGGAGATCCGGGAGCACCTCTTCCAGCCGTTCGTCTCCGGGCGGCCTGGTGGCAGCGGGCTGGGGCTGGCAATCGTTCAGCGCGCGGTCGAGGCCCACCGAGGGCTCGTGCTGGTAGACTCCAAGGCCGGCGCCGGTACCACGTTTACGATTCTATTGCCCGCTCAATGGACGCGTGAGGAGGTTGCATGAGCCAAAAGCCGTCGGTGCTCGTTGTCGACGACGAGTCCGGGATCCTCGATACCCTCCGCATCCTGCTCCGGAACGAGGGGTTCGAGGTCACCACCGCACAAGGCGGCAAGGCCGGGCTCGAGCAGATCCGGAGCGGCAGTCACGACATCATCCTGTCCGACGTGCGCATGCCGCAG
>DATBQV010000015.1:0-2490 GCA_036560625.1 Gemmatimonadales bacterium | reverse complement strand
CGCTACAAGTTCGGGGATGATCTCCGGGCACAGGATCCGGAGTCCGCTCTTTCGGTGGACGACCTGCCAAGCTTCGGACTGCCGCCGCGCGCGCCGGGCACGCGGCTCCTGCTGGCCACGGGTGACCGGTTCTTCGTCTATCCGACCAAGCTCCGCGAGTATCAGGCACGCTATCGGGGCGCCTTCCTCCACGGTGGGGTCTCGCCCGAAGAGGTCGTGCTGCCTATCGCCCTCCTCACGCCGAGGCGCGGCTGATGCCCGCCCGCTTCGACGCCCGGGTGCTGCTCGTGGCTGCTGCCGGGACGGAGTCCTTCGCCTATCCCCAGCTCTACCGCCGCGCGCTCGAGCGGCTCGGCTGCCAGGTCGAGCTGGTCGATCTCGATTACGGCCGGGGGTGGGGCCGGCTCCTGGGCATCCCGACGCTCGCGCCGAGGCTGCGGCGCGCGCTCGCCCGGCAGGAGCCGAGCTTCGTCTTGGTGCTGGACGAGCTGCCGCTCGAGGCGGATGTCATCGCCGCGCTCAGGCGGGCGTCGCCGGCCCGATGGGTATTGTGGGCCACCGGCGAGATGTCACTGGCCCGCTGCGCGACGCTGCAGGCCACCGGCACTTCGTTCGACGCGGTGTTCGTCGGGAGCAGCTCGGCCCGGGACGCGCTCGACACCAAGGGGTTCCCGCCGGTCGGCTATCTTCCCGACGGCTGCGACCCCTCGGTGCATCGCCCGATGCGCTCCCGCGATCAATTCCGCGCCAACGTGGTCTTTGCCGGTCGGGCGACGCCGCATCGCGAGCGCTTCCTGTCCATGCTCGTCGGCTTTGGGCTGGCGTTGTGGGGGCCCGGCTGGCGCCGGACACCCCTGCGTGACTACTGCCGGGGTGAGCGCCTGGGGCTCATTGACTATGTCCGGGCCTACTCGGGGGCGTTCGTCGGCGTCAACATCCACCGGGAGGACCCGGCGCTGTCCGGCGAGGGCTGCAACCGGCGCCTCTTCGAGCTGGCCGCGATCGGCGTGCCCCAGGCGGTGGACGAGAGTGCCGATCTGCGGCGCCACTTCACGCCGGAGACGGAAGTCCTGTTCTACCGGGGCGAGCGCGAGCTGAAGGAGCTGGTCCGCCTCATGCTCGAAAGCCCGAAGGACACCGCATCGGTGGCCGAGGTGGCGCGGCGCCGGGCCTTGAGCGAGCACACCCTGATGCACCGGCTGACCGCGCTGCTGCACGACGTACTGGTCGCCCGACCGGTGACGAGCACGCGGTCAGCGAACGGGTCGCGCCCCGCGGAGCCGCCCCCCCCGTCGGGGTCTCGATCGGCTGAGCCGCAGCGGTCGACGTACTCGCTCTTTCGCTGATCGTCTCGGCGTCCGTGCCGGCCGATCTGCTGCTGACGCTGGCCTTCCCCCCCATGGCAGGCGGGGTGTCGCGCTGGATGTACGAGGTCGCCCGGCGGTATCCCCCGCCGGGCATCGTCGTGTCCACCGGGTTCCATCCGGACGCGTCCGATGTCGACGGCACCCTGCCGTCCCCCGTCGATCGGCTCCCCCTTCCGCCGAAGCACCTCCGCACACTGCAGGGCCTGCTGCTCTGGTCCCGGCGCGCCGCGGTGCTGGCACGGACCCATCGAGCGCGTTTCATCTGGTGCGGTGACATCCACCCGTCGGCCTATCCCGCGAAATGGACGCGGGAGCGTGTCGGAACCCCCTTTGGCATACTGCTCCACGGCGCCGACCTCCTCGTGCTTCAGCATCAGGTGCATCGCTCCGCGATGAAGCGGCGCACAGCCAGGGCGCTGCTGGGCTCCGCGGCGGTGCTGGTGGCGAACAGCGCGTGGACGCGGGGACTCGCCGAAGTCTTGCTACAGGAGCTGGAGCTCGACGTCGAGGAAGACAGGGTACGGGTGGTCCCGCTCGGGACCGACCCCACCTTCTTCAGGCCCGGTGTAGAGCCAGGACCCGTGCGCGCCCGGTACGGGCTTCAAGGTGGACGCTGGCTCCTGTCGGTGTCTCCGCTTGCGCCGCACAAGGGGATCGACACCGTTCTGCACGCGCTCGCGTTGCTCGAGGGTAAGGAGGCCGACGTGCGCTACGCGATTGTGGGCGAGGGCGAGGGCCGCCGCGAGCTGGAGCGCTTGACCCAGACGCTGGGCGTCACCGAGCGCGTCCGATTCTTGGGCGGCGTGCCCGATGCCGATCTTCCCGGGCTCTACAATCTCGCGGACGTGTACGTCGGCGCGGCGCGCCGCACACCGCTCACGGCGGAGGGGTTCGGCATCGCGCTGGCGGAAGCGGCCAGCTCCGGGCGCCCGGTCATCGCGGGACGAACCGGCGGGATTCCCGAGGCCATCAAGGATGGTGAGACCGGGGTGCTCGTGGACGCCGAGCGACCGGCAGAGATCGCCGAGGCCGTTACGCGACTGCTGCGCGAGCCGAAGCTCGCGCGGCGGCTCGGCACCGCGGCGCGGCGGGAGATCGAGCGGTACTACAACTGGGATCGGGT
>DATBQV010000014.1:0-10222 GCA_036560625.1 Gemmatimonadales bacterium | reverse complement strand
GCGCCGTCGGCCAACGGCGGCGCCGCGCACGCGACCGATGCGCTCACCGGTCTCCCCGACACCGAGGCGCTGGACGAGCGAATCGCGGAGGAGGCGGAGCGCGCGAAGCGCTACTCGCTCTCGTTCAGCCTCGTGCTGCTTGACGTGGACGACCAGAACGCGCGCAACACCCGCCTCGGTCGCCCGGCCGGCGACCGGCTGCTCGCGGAGCTGGGGCGGATGCTGCAGCAGGAGGTGCGCGCCTCGGATTTCGTCGCCCGCTACGGCGGCGACGAGTTCGCCATGGTGCTGGCGGAGACCGGCGCGCACGGCGCGCGCGACCTGGTGCATCGCCTCCGGGGCAAGCTGGCCGCCGACGCGTTCGCGGGTCTCCCGCCGGGCGAGATGCCGCGGGTGTCCGCCGGCATCGTGGCGTTCCCCCACCCGGCGGTCGAAGGCACGGGCGACATGCTGGTGCTGCTGGAGGCGGCGCTGCGGCGGGGCAAGGGGCAGGTAGAGGAGCGGATCGGTATCGCGGAATAACGGCGGCCGCGCGGGCCGGTCGAGGCGGTGACCGTGGCTGCCTTTGAATCAACCTCGCGGCGACTCCCGAGGCGGAGATGTCCCGCCGGGGCGCTGCAGTTCGCTCAGGCACACCACATCCCAAGCATGCCGCCGCTCACTGACGCGCCCGCTGGGACACCCCCACCTCGGCTCGCGCCGCAGCGGATTCCCAAGAGGCGCCACGCCGCCGGTCTCGACCGGCCCGCACGCCTAGTTCTTGCGGGACACCTTCCGCAGCCAGTCTGTCGGGTCCAGCGCGATCTGATTTTCCCCCCGGATTTCGAAGTGCAGATGCGGGCCGTAGTCCGAGTTCGCTCCGCCCACCGTCGCGATCACCTGCCCCTTGGTCACCGGATCGCTCAGCTTAACTGTGGCGGTCTGAAGGTGGGCGTACACCGAGTAGTAGCCGTTCCCGTGCTCCAGCAGGATCGTGAGTCCATAAGTCCCGAACTGTCCCACCAGCCGCACCCGTCCCGCTACCACCGCCTTCACCGGCGTGCCCGCCGGTGCCGCGATCCCGATCCCGTTCCAACGGATCACCCCGCCGCTCGGCAGCGTGTCACGCCCGAAGCGGTAGACGATCTGCCCATCCACCGGCCAGTCCAGCTTGCCGATGTCGGCCGTGGTGATCGAGCCGGGGACGGAGAGCGCACCAGGCCGCCGCGCCTCGCGCCGCGCGCGCTCCAGCGCCGCGAGGATATCGGTGAGGCGCGCCTCGTCCCGCTCGAGCGCGCTGAGCTTCTGCTCGGTCGCCTGGGCCGAGCGCCGGAGAGACGCGAGCCGCCGGGTCCGCTCGTCCGCCAGCTCGCCGTAGCGCTCGAACTCCGCCTCGCGCTCCTGGCGGCGGCGATCCAGCTCGCCCCGCACCCGCAGGATGTCGTTGCGCTGCGCGATCACCCGGTTCCGGAGCTTCTCAACCTCCTGCACCAGCGCCTTGTCCTGGCGGCTGGTGAGGTAGAGGTACTTGTAGCGGGTGAGCAGGTCGCCGAACGACTCGGCCGTGAGCAGAACCTGGAAAGCGTAGAGCGCGCCGCGTTTGTAGATGTCGACGAGCCGGCGTTCGAGGATCGCGCGCCGCTCGGCCAGGTTGTCCTCGGCCAGGATCAGCTCCGCGCTCGAGCGGTCGAGCTGGCCCGAGAGCCCGCCGATCTGCCGCTCGATCTCGTTCACGATCCGCTGGGTGGATTCCTTCTGGCGCTCGAGGTTCGACAGCTCGTCGTTGACGTCGTGCACCTGGCCCTGGAGCCGCATGCGCTGCTGCTGGAGCTGGTCCCGCTCGGCCTTGATCTCCTCGAGCCGGCGCCGGCTCTCTTCCATTTCCTGGGCGGGTGTCTGCTGGGCGGCGAGCCGGATCAGGGGGGCGGTGACCAGTGGGGCGGCGATCAGCAGCGCGCGCGCGGTGCGCACCAAATGGTTAGGCCGCCAAAGGCGCGACAGAGCGGGGGGGCATCCCAGAGGGCGCGTCAGTGAGCGGCGGCGTGCTTGGGATGTCATGTGCCTGAGCGAACTGCAGCGCCCGGCGGGATGTCTCTCCGCTCGGGAGCGCCCTGGCGACTCACTTCGGCCGCGCCCTGGCGGCTCATCACACATCGCGCAGGTGCCGCCCCACGCTCACCAGGCTCCCCACCAATCCCAGCGCCACGCCGAACAGCACCAGCAGCCCCATCTGGTCCGGCCCGAAGAACACGAGTCCGCTGAGCGTGCCGAGGTTGCTGTCGCGGAAGAGGCGGAAGCCGGCGTAACAGAGGACGAGCGACAGGAGACCGCCCATCAGCCCCTTGAGCGCGCCCTCGAGCAGGAACGGCCCCCGGATGAACCGGTTGGTCGCGCCGACCAGGCGCATGATGCTGATCTCGCGCGTCCGCTGGAGGATGGTGAGCCGGATCGTCACCCCGATGATCACGACCGCCACCGCGGCGAACGCGAGCCCGATCACGAAGCCGACCACGCCGGCCAGGTTCCGGAGCTTGTCGAGTCGCTCGACCCAGTCACGCCCGTAGCGGATGTCCTCGACGAAGCTGAACCCCTCGAGCCGCTTGGCCACCTGCGCCGCCGCGGTGGCGTTCCGGTAGCCGTCCTTGAGCCGGACCTCGAACGACGCCGGCAGCGGGTTGACCGAGAGATCGCGGTACGCGTCGCGGAACTCCACCAGCTCCTTCCGGGCGCGGCCCAGCGCCTGCTCCTCGGTGACGTACTCGACGTCCTTGACCTCGGGGAACGCCGCAATGTCCTGCGACGCGAGCGTGATCGTCTCCGGCGGCGTCCCCCGCAGGATGAACGCGACGATCTCCACCCGCTCCTCCAGCCCCTTCAGCGCCTCGCGGAGGTTGAGCGCCACCAGCAGGAACAGGCCGACGGTAAAGAGGGAAAACGCGATGGTGGTGACCGAGAGCCCGGACAGGAGCGGCGCCCGGCGGAACGAGAGGAGCGCCTCGCGGAACAGCAGTCTCACAGCGCCTCCTCCTCGGGGGCTTCGTCGGCGCTGTCGTAGACCACCGAGCCGTCGCGCAGCTCGATCGTGCGGTAGGGGGCCTGGCGGACGAGGTCGAGGTCGTGCGTCGCCATCACCACGACGGTGCCGCCCGCGTTGATCTCACGCAGCAGCTGGAAGACGCCGCGGGTGGCGCGCTCGTCGAGGTTGCCGGTGGGCTCGTCGGCGAGCAGGATCGGCGGATCGTTCACCAGCGCCCGCGCGATCGCCACCCGCTGCTGCTCGCCGCCGGACAGCTCGCGCGGGTAGGCCCGCGCCTTGGCGGCGAGTCCGACCTGCGTGAGCACCCGCATCACCCGCGCGGGAATCGTGTCGCGCCGGGCACCGGTGACCTCCAGCGCAAAGGCGACGTTCTCCGAAGCCGTGCGGTCGTCGAGCAACCGGAAGTCCTGGAAGACCACGCCGAGCTTCCGCCGCAACCGGGGAATCTCGCGCGTGCTGAGGTCGGCGAGTGCCAGGCCGGATACGCGCACGTCGCCCTGGCTGGGCCGCTGCTCCCCGAACATGAGCTTCATGATCGTGGACTTGCCGGCGCCGCTGTGCCCCGTCAGAAAGACGAACTCGCCCTTGGAGACGTGGAAGGAGACGTCCTTGAGTGCGAGTGCGCCGTTCGGGAAGGACTTGAAGACGCTTTGGAAGCGGATCACGGAGGGAAGATAATAGCTAACGGCTAATGGCTAATGGCTAATGGCTAATGGCTAATGGCTAATGGCTCTCACCGACCTCCCGCCTGCTCCAGGTCGGCAATCACATCCTCGGCATCTTCTATTCCGCAGCTGAGTCGCACGAACCCGTCCGGGAATCCCAGTGCCGCGCGCTCCTCGGACGAGAAGTGCACGTGCGACGTGATCCGGGGCTCCGAGATCAGGCTCTCGACTCCCGCCAGGCTCGGCGCATGCGTCACCAGCCGGAGGCGCGACAGGAACCGCTCGGCGGCGGGGATGCCGCCGGCCAGCTCGAGTCCCACCATCCCGCCGAAGCCGTCGAGCATGCGGGTCGCCACGGCATGATCGGGATGGGTCTCGAGCCCGGGGTAATGCACCTTCGCGATCCACTTCTGCGCCGACGCCCACCGCGCGATCGCCAGGCCGTTGAGATTGTGCCGCTCCATTCGCACCGCGAGCGTGCGCATCCCGCGGTCCACCAGCCAGGCGGCGAACGGGTCGATCGCCTGGCCCCAGAGACGCATGAGCCTGGTGACCTCCTCCACGAAGGACGAGGAGCCCGCCACGACGCCCGCGATCACGTCGCTGTGCCCGCTCAGGTACTTGGTCGCGCTGGAGATCACCACGTCGGCGCCATGCTCCAGCGGCCGGAAGTTGATCGGGCTCGCGAACGTCCCGTCCACCAGGAGCGCGAGCCCGTACTCCTGCGCCAGCTTGGCGACCGGCGCCATGTCCACGACTCGCGCCAGCGGGTTGGTCGGCGTCTCGATGAACAGCGCGCGAGTCTCCTTCCGCACCGACTTCCGCCAGAGGCGGTGCTCGTCGGGGCCGGCGTAGCTCACCTGGATGCCGAGGCGCGACAGCTCCTCGTCGAAGAAGCGCTTGGTGCCTCCGTAGATCCAGCGCGAGGCGACGAGATGATCGCCGGGGCGGAGCACGGCGATGTGTGCGAGCGCGGTCGCCGCCATGCCGCTGGAGACGAAGACGGCGTCTTCCGCGCCCTCGAGCGCGGCGTACTTCTTGGCGACCGCGATCTGGGTCGGGGTGTTGCCGTCGCCGGCGTAGAGGACCGGCTCGTCGGAGCCGACCGGATTGACGAAGGTGGAGCTTTGGACCAGGGGCGGAGCGACCGGGGACCAGTCGGCCCGGCGGTGGAGGACTCCGTGGACCGCGGTGGTGGAGCGTCCCAGCCGTCCGCTCACAGAAGCGTCACGGGATGGAAGACGCCTCCCGTCGCCCGGGCGATCCGGTTGCGCTCCAGATCTTCGAGCGCGACCTCGGTCCGCTCCAGCGGCCAGTCGAGCCGCGTGGCGAGCATGGGGGCGTCGGCCGGACCCTGGGAGTGGAGCGCGACGAAGGCCGCGCGCGCGTCGTCGCTGGTGCAGCCGAGCACGTCGGCCAGGTCGGTGCCGCGAAAGCGGGCGGCGACGGCCAGGCGATGGTGGACCAGCACGTGCTCCAGCGCGTCCCGCTGCTCCTCCCGAACGCCGGCCAGGACAACGACGCGGTCCCAGCTCGCGGCGGCGAGCAGCAGCTTGGCGACGATCTCGTCGGCGCAGCTCAGATCGAGGCAGTCGACGCCGGAGAAATCGAGGGAGGTGATGGTCCAGTCGGCGCGGGCGAGGGCGGCCTCGATACGGCCGCGGACGGCGGCGCCGGTGGCACGCGTGACCAGGTCGCAATACGGCGTGGCGACGGTTTCCTGGAGCACGTGCTGCAGGCTGATCGTCTGGACCATCACGGCTCGGCGTGTTGCGCGGGGATGACGACCTGCACCTGGGCTCCCGGGAAGAAGGGTAGGTGGTCTGCCAGCGGAACGTCCTCGTCCCAGGGCGGCACGATGGCGAGGCGTGCCGTGCCGCTCCGGATGCTGATCTTGCCCTGCCAGCGGGACAGGTAGCGTTTGATGCCAGCGAGCCCCTGCCCGCGACCGGGGTCGCGGAACCGGCTCACGTTCTGAATGAGCGCGGCCTCGAGCGCGGTGGCGTCGGCCCACCGGTCGCTGAAGCGCTTGGCCTGGGTGCTCTCGAGTGACCTCCGGAAACCGACGCCGGCGTCGCTGACGGCGATCACGACAACCCGGCGGCCGAGACGGCGGCGGAAGGTGTAAGCCTGGACGGCCACCCAGCCGCTCGTCCCCGCGTGCTCAACAATATTCTGACATGCCTCCGAAAGCGCCATGGCGAATCCCATGGTCGCCTTGGCTTCGATGCCCAGCTCGCCGGTCAGAATGCGCGCGGCGCCCGCCTGGATCTTGCCGACGATGTCGTGAATATCGCCGGATGCACGGATCGGTGTCACGTCGAGCAGCACGTCCGACGGACCGGTCGCCGCGGCCTTCGGCACCTTGCCGTGGATCTCGAACAGGTCGGCGGCGTGGGCAAAGAAGCCGGTGCGGGCCCAGTAGCGCCGGACATCGTCGCTCGCGGGCACCGTGAGCAGCGCGCGCTCCCGCCCGGCTTCGGTCAGCGCCTGACCCGCGGTGAGCAGGCCGACGAGCCCGTAGGGTGACGCCCACTGGCAGCCGCGCGCGTCCACCAGCACCCGCTCCTCCGGCGGCCAGGCGCCGAACCACCCGGCGAACTGGTCGAAGCTGCGGTCGTCGAAATGGGCCGGGACCTCGACGACCCGGGTCACGCGCTCACCAGCTCGCCCCGGAGGAAGCGGGAGAGGCCGCCGGCGCCGCGGAAGGCCGCGTTCCGGGCGGCGAGCCGGTTGGCTTCGCGGATCGCGCCTTCGACGCCGTCGCCGGCGAGGAGGCGGGAGCAGAGGACGGCGCCGAAGACGTCGCCGCAGCCGGTGGGGTCGAGGGTGTCCGCGTGGGGGGCGGGGATGAGGGCACTCCTAATAGCGTGCCCGCCCGCGACCGGAGGGGACAGATCACCGATTCGGCCAGGCGCGCCCGAGAGGGGGGCCGGGTCGGAGGACTGTCGGCTTGTCCGGAGACCCGGCTCCCCTCTCGGAAGCGCCGAGGTTTCGCTGGGAGCTCCCCCTCCGGGTCGCGGGCGCGCGCCCCACCCGTCGAACCCCGGCGCCGCCACGTACGCCGCTCCCCGCGGCCCCAGCGTCACCACCAGCAGCGACACGCCGGCGCCGAGCACGTCGGCCGACAGCGCGAGCGGGTCGGGCGAGAGCTGGCGCATTTCGTCCTCGTTCACCTGCACCACGTCGAAGCAGGCGAACCAGCTGGCGGCGTCGGGCAGCGGACGCAGCACCCGATACCCGTCCTGCTGCATGCCGAGGAAGAGACTGTGGACGTCAGCGTAAATGGGGCCGCGGAAGCCGTGGCGCAGCGCCTGCGCCGTCCCCAGGCACATCTCGAAGCCGGAGATGAAATTCAGGTAGATGGCGTCGAGGTCGCGGACCATGGGCCCCAGCTCGGGCCAGGTCCAGGCCGGCACACCGCCGGCCATGCGCTCGCAGCGCCGGTCGGCCGACTCGTAGTGGAGGACTACGCGGTTGTTCGGGACCGGCACCTCGATGAACCGAGCCTCCTTCCCCACCCTCCCGAGAGATCGGAGCAGGTCGGCCGCTTGGTGTGCTAGATCCCGTCCCACCTTGATGAGCGGGACGATCTCCCAGTCGTCCGGCAGTGACGCGTCGAGTCCGCCCAACGCGTAGGCGGCACCGCCCCACTCCTCCACCGCGGGCGCGGCGGGATCGCGACCGTGAATCTCGTCCCAGACCAGCGAGCCGACGACGCCGACCTTCATCCGCCGGTCTGATCGATGAACGTCCGCGCCGCGCCGTACACGCCGGCGGTCCCGACCAGTTCCGCGGGCACGATCCGGCAAACCGCGACGGCTGGCTTGAACGCGCGCCGCGCCACCTCCCGCTTGAGCGGACCGAAGAGGTGCTCGCCCGCGTAGGTGACACCGCCGAACACGACCACGATTTCGGGATTGAAGATGTTGATCATGTTCGCGATCCCCGCGCCGAGGAACTTGGCGGTATCGGTCACGACCTCCTCGGCCAGCTCGTCGCCGTCGTGCGCCGCCTGATAGACCGTCTGCGCCGTGATCTTCTCCAGCGCCCCGTCCACGTAGCCCGGGAGCTTGCTCGGCTGGCCGGCCTCGATCGCCTCGACCGCGCGTCGCGCAATGGCCGGTCCCGACGCGTAAGCCTCGAGGCAGCCGTAGTTGCCGCACTTGCAGCGCCGGCCGTTCACCTCGACGGTCGTGTGGCCGATCTCCCCGGCGCAGTCGGATGCCCCGTGGTAGAGCCGCCCGTCGACGATGATCCCGCCGCCGATGCCGGTCCCGATGGTGATCCCGATCACCTGCCGCGCGCCGCGCGCCGCCCCCATCCACCACTCGCCCAGCACGGCGCAGTTGGCGTCGTTGTCGATCGCGGCGGGGACGCCGAGCACGTCCTGCATCAGCTGGCGCAGGGGGAGATTCTTCCAGCCCAGGTTGGGCGTGAGCAGCACGATGCCGCGCTTGGTGTCGAGCGGGCCGGGCGCGCCGACGCCCGCGCCCCGGAACACCGCTCCGGGAACCAGGGCTTTCGTCTCGGCGATGACGGCACGGCCCATCTCGCCCAGGCGGCGGAGCACGGCCTCCGAGCCCTCCTCGGAGCGGGTCGGCTCGCTCTTGAGCGCGTGCAGTACCGACCCGTCCTCGGCTACGGCGCCGACGACGAGGTTCGTGCCTCCGATATCAATGCCCAGTACGAATCGCACGGCGCTCCTCCACCCGGCGCTGGCGGCCGATCATTCCACCTGAAGGACGGCCAGAAACGCCTCCTGCGGGATCTCCACGGCGCCGATCTGCTTCATGCGCTTCTTCCCCTCTTTCTGCTTCTCGAGGAGCTTGCGCTTGCGGGTGACGTCGCCGCCGTAGCACTTGGCGAGAACGTCTTTCCGGAACGCCGAGATCGTCTCGCGCGCGATGACCTTGGTGCCGATCGCCGCCTGGATCGCGACCTGGTACAGCTGGCGCGGGATCAGCTCCTTCAGCTTCTCCGCCACCTTGCGGCCGTACTCCTGGGCTTTCTCGCGGTGGATGATGACGCTGAACGCGTCGATCGGATCGCCGTTGATGAGCATGTCGAGCTTGACCAGGTCCGATTCGCGATAGCCGGCCATCTCGTAGTCCAGCGACGCGTACCCGCGCGAGAGCGACTTGAGCTTGTCGTAGAAGTCGAGCACGATCTCGCCCAGCGGGAAGTGGAAGTCGAACTCCACCCGCGCGGTGTCGAGGTAGTGCATGCCGTTGTAGATCCCCCGCCGGTCCTGGCCCAGCTTCATGATGCCGCCGATGTACTCGGCCGGCGCCATGATCCGCGCCTTCACGTAGGGCTCGTCGATCCGGTCGATCTCCGCGGGGTCGGGGAGGTTGCTTGGATTCTCGAGGACCAGCAGCGAGCCATCGGTGCGGTAGACGTGATACTCCACCGTCGGCACCGTGGTGATGAGATTGAGGTCGAACTCGCGCTCCAGCCGCTCCTGTACGATCTCCATGTGGAGCAGGCCGAGAAAGCCGCAGCGGAAACCGAACCCGAGCGCGGTAGACGACTCGGGCTCGTAGTGGAGCGACGCATCGTTGAGCGCGAGCTTCTCCAGCGCGTCCCGGAGCGACTCGTACTGCTCCGAATCGGTAGGGTAGAGTCCGGCGAACACCATGGACTTCACGTCGCGATAGCCGGGCAGCAGCTCGGTGGCGCGGTCGTGAGCGTCGAAGACGGTGTCGCCCACGCGGGAGTCGCGCACATTCCGGAGACTCGCGACCAGGTAGCCGACCTCGCCCGCCTCGAGGAGGTCGGTGCGGTGCTGACCCAACTGGAGGTAGCCGACCTCGTCGACGTGGTAGACGTCGTCGGGGTGAGACCCGAAGGCGATCTCCATGCCTTCGCGGATCACCCCATCGACCACACGGATGCTGGGGATGCCGCCCCGGTACTTGTCGTAGTACGAGTCGAAGATGAGCGCCCGGAGCGGGGCTTCTTCCTTGCCGCGCGGCGGCGGCACCCGGTGCACGATCGCCTCGAGCAGCTCGGGGACGCCGGTCCCCTCCTTGGCGGACACCGACAGGATCTCTTCCCGCTTGGCGCCGATCAGATCCATGATCTCCTTGGCCCGGCGCTCGGGCTCGGCGCCGGGGAGGTCGATCTTGTTGAGCACCGGGATGATCTCGAGCCCGGCATCCATCGCGAGAAAGAGATTGGAGAGGGTCTGTGCCTGGATGCCCTGCGAGGCATCGACCACGAGGATCGCGCCCTCGCACGCCGCGAGCGAGCGGGAGACCTCGTAGGTGAAGTCCACGTGCCCCGGTGTGTCGATCAGGTTCAGCTCGTAGTCGACGCCGTCGTGCGCGGTGTAGCTCATCCGCACGGCGTTCAGCTTGATGGTGATCCCGCGCTCGCGCTCGAGGTCCATCGTGTCGAGGAGCTGCTCCCGCATCAGGCGCTTTTCGACGGTGTTGGTCGCCTCGATGAGACGATCCGCCAGCGTCGACTTGCCGTGATCGATGTGGGCGACAATGCAGAAGTTGCGGATGCGGGACTGAGACATGGCGGGGAATAT
>DATBQV010000013.1:0-5504 GCA_036560625.1 Gemmatimonadales bacterium | reverse complement strand
GCCTGCCGCCTGCGCGGCACGGCAGAGCATTCCAAGCATCAGACTCTTCCAATCTCAAGGAGACCGGAGCCATGAGGATTATGTCCCGATGGTTGGTCGCCCCTGCGTTGCTCTGTACGGCGGGCATCGCCGTCGCGCAGGCACCAGGCGGTGATGCGGTCCGGCCGTCGGAGGTCAGCACGCAGCGGCTCCTCCACGCGGCCGACGAGCCGGGCAACTGGATGATCTACGGCGGCAACTACTGGAACCAGCGCTATTCCAAGCTCGCCAAGATCACCACCGCGAACGTCGGCCAGATGACGGTGCGGATGATGTTTCAGACCGGCATCTCCAAGCTGGGCTCTTTCGAAAACACCCCGATCGTCGTTGACGGCACGATGTACGTGACCACGCCGTACAACACGGCCATGGCCTACGACCTCAAGAGCGGCAAGCAGCTTTGGCGCTACGAGCACAAGCTGGGCACGACGATCACCTGCTGCGGCCCGAACAACCGCGGTGTCGCGATCCACGGGCCGCACGCCTACATGGGGACGCTCGACGGGCACCTGGTGGCGCTCAACCGGAACGATGGCAGCGTCCTCTGGGATATCGAGGTCGGGGACCCGGCCCTCGGGTACAGCATCACCATGGCGCCGCTGGTGATCGGCGACAACGTGATCATCGGCGTGTCGGGCGGCGAGTACGGGATCCGGGGCCACGTGACCGCCTACAACGCGGTGAGCGGTCAGCAGGTGTGGCGCTGGTACTCGATTCCCGCCCCGAAGGGTGATCCCACGTTCGATGAGGTGGCGCCCAACGGCTGGTGGGGCACTTGGCCCACGTCCACGCCGGATGGCGCGGATCTCCACCGCGACACCGCGAAGGAGAAGGCGGACAGCGCCAAGTACGCCGACACCTGGAAGACGGGCGGCGGCGGCGTGTGGATGACCCCGGCCTACGACCCCGAGTCGGGCACGATCTACGTTGCGGTCGGCAACCCGTCTCCGGATCTGGACGGCACCATCCGCCCGGGCGACAACCTGTACACCGACGCGGTCGTGGCGATCGACGCGACGAACGGGAAGACCAAGTGGTACTACCAGACGGTGCCGCACGACCTCTGGGACCTGGACGCCGTCTCCCCGCCGGTCGTCACCATGCTGGGCGGGAAGAAGGTCGTGGTGCACGCCGGCAAGACCGCCTGGGCGTACGTGCTCGACGCCGCGACCGGCAAGCTGATCCGGCGGACCGACAACTTCACCCCGCAGGAGAGCATGTTCGCGCTGCCCAGTGACAAGGGCACCCGGATGTTGCCGGGCGCCAACGGCGGGTCGGAGTGGTCGCCGCTCTCAGTGGACCCGTCGCTCAACTACGCGTATGTGTCGGGCCTGCACCAGCCGATGAACTACATCACCCACACCGCCCCGTACGAGAAGGGCCGGCTCTGGCTCGGCTCGGCGTTCGTCGCGATCGCGGGCGAGGAGCAGTACGGCCTGTTCTCCGCCATCAACCTCGCCACCGGCAAGATCGCGTGGCAGAACAAGGTGCCGCAGCCGATGATGGGCGGCGCGCTTTCGACCGCCGGCGGCATCACGTTCACCGGCGAGGGCAACGGAAACTTCAACGCCTACGACTCGAAGAACGGCAAGCTGCTCTGGCAGTTCAATGCCGGCGCGGGCTGCAACTCGGCCCCGATGAGTTTCGAGTTCGAGGGCGAGCAGTTCATCGGCGTCGCCTGCGGCGGCAATTTCCAGATCAGCTACCCGCTGGGCGACGCGGTCATGATCTTCGGCCTGCCGAAGGGTGCTGGCAAGGCGATGGGCAAGAAGAAGATGTAAGGACCCCGGCCCGGGCGCGTCGCCGGCTGCCAACCGGGCGGCGCGCCTGACCGAGGGTGGGGGGAGGACGTTGCAAGGGGCCGAGCCGCGGACAATCCGCCCCGGCCCCGCAGACGCCAAACGCGGGAGGTGACCCACGCGCTGTTTCGTCCGGCAAACGAAGCACAATCACCATCGCTCGCTGTTGCATGTGGTGCAGGTGAGTTTCGCAGCTGGCTGTCGGTGGATCCAGTCAACTCAACTCTGAGGGAAGCGCACCTATGAAGCGGATCGGGCTGGTTTGCCTGGGGCTGGCGCTGGGGGCGGCGAACACCGTCCACGCGCAAGGCCTCACGATGCAGATGAGTAACGGATGGAACTTCACGTTCTCCGGGAACGTGAACGCGTTCATCTACTACGAGAAGAGCAACACCGGCGGCGCGACCGTCACGCCTGGCGGGCTCACGCCCGGCGGCGGCGCGGTGAGCGCTACCCGGATCACCACGGGCCTCCTGCCCGCATTCGCCGTGTTCGACGCGAAGGGCAAGGAAGGCAACACCGACCTCGGCGCGCACTTCGGCTTCGCGCCACAGGTCAACTGCGCCACGGGCGTGAACGACTGCTTCGGCGCCCAGATCGACATGCGTCAGGTGTACCTGACTGTCGGCGGCGCCTGGGGCCAGCTGCTCGTCGGCCGTGAGCTTGGTCTCTATAACCGCCAGAACATCCTGACCGACCAGACGCTGTTCGGCGTCGGCGCGACCGGCAACGGCGTGCCTGCGGCGCTCGGCGGCGGCGGCGGCGGCACCACCCTGGGCCGCATCGGGTTCGGCTACATCTACCCGAACTTCCGGGCCCAGATCACCTACTCGACCGCCGCCGGGCGTCCGTACAGCTTCGCCGTCGGCCTGTTCGAGGCGGCGTCCGTGGGGAACTACGCCTTCACCCAGATCCCCCGGGTCGAATCCGAGTTCAGCTACAGCCAGAGCGGGTTCAAGTTCTGGCTGGGCGGCACGCTCCAGAGCACCAAGGACGCCCCCACGGGCGGCACCAGCATGACCGGCTGGGGCGGCAGCGGCGGCCTGCGGTACGAGCAGTCGATGTTCTCGGTGACCGGGTCCGGCTACTACGGCAAGGGCATCGGCACCACGCTCTACGGCCTGGCCGGCTCGAGCAACTCGCTCACCGCTCCCGGCAACAATGACGCCCGCAAGTCCTACGGCTTCATCGGTCAGGTGACCGTCAGCCCGACGGGCAGCAAGGTTACCATCGCCGGCAGCTACGGCTCCAGCTACCTCAAGGCGTCGAACAACGACGTCGCGGCCGGCGCCGATTTCCGCACTGAGAACACGCTGATCTCGGGCGGGATCTACTACCAGGCCACCAAGTCGCTCAAGGTCGTCGGTGAGTTCGACTACTGGTGGACCAAGGGCAAGCTGAACGGCACCACGCAGCCCAACAAGAACACCCAGTGGGCGCCGGCGCTCGGGTTCATGCTCTTCTTCTGAGCCGACCGGTTATACTGTAGCACGCATTTCGAGCGACCCTCTTCGGAGGGTCGCTCGCTTTCCACCCCTACGTCCGAGGCCCAACCTTGATCAAGACCGCGCCGCTCGTCGCGATCGCCGCCGTGCTGGCCGCGTGTGGCCACGCCATCGCCACCGCCTCGTTGTCCGAGAGCCAGCTCGCCCCGCCGGATGCGTTCCAGTGTGTCATGCGGGAGTTCGACGTCCTGGGGTACCAGCGCACCTCGTTCGACAAGGCCCGGCTCCTCACCACGGCCCGCAAGGTGAACCCGAAGATCACCTTTTCTAACGTGCAGTTCCGGAAGACCTGGGACCGCCTCGAAGTGCAGGTGCAGGCCGGGGCCAAGGGCACCGACCTGAAGGTGACGCCGTCCACGGCGGCCGAGTACTTCGGGCAGACCGGTCCGGTGCTCAACCAGCTCGAGACCAGCACCGAGGCAAAGGAAGCCGCTACGACGCTCCAGCAAGCGTGCAGCAGCAGCGCCACCGCACCGCCGCCCTCGCCGCAGCAGTAGAAACGGGCGCCTCCCGGGGCTAGCTTAGATGCGGCCGAAACCGGCCGCGTCCGCTTCCCGGAGGAGTGGTGGCAGCACCGAAGGTCGAGCTGGTCCAGTTGTCCCCCGCTCGCAAACCCGGCTGGCTCAAGGTCAGGGCCCCCGGCGGGCCGACCTATGCCACGCTCAAAGGGCTGATGCGCGAGCTGGGCCTGCACACCGTGTGCGAGGAAGCCCGCTGCCCCAACATCGGGGAGTGTTGGGAGCACAAGGCCGCGACGTTCATGATCCTGGGCGACGTGTGCACCCGCAACTGCACCTACTGCGCGGTCGCGCACGGAACGCCGCGGGCCTACGACCCGGCCGAGCCGGTGCGGCTCGCCGAGGCGGTCGAGCGGATGGGGCTGCGGCACGTGGTGATCACGTCCGTAGACCGGGACGACCTGCCCAACGGCGGCGCGGAGGCGTTCGCCGCCTGCATCCGCGAAATCCGCACACGCCTTCCCGATTCGTCGGTCGAAGTGCTGATCCCCGACTTCAAGGGCTCCGAGACCGCCCTCCGGATCGTGATGGAGGCGGAGCCGGACATCCTCAACCACAATCTCGAGACGGCCGAGCGGCTCTACCGGCTGGCGCGGCCGGGTGGGCGCTACGATCGCGCGATCGAGCTGCTCGCGCGCGCGCGCCGCATGGCCCCGGACGCGCTCACCAAGTCGGGCATCATCCTGGGGCTGGGCGAGGAGTGGGACGAGATCATCCGCTGCCTCCAGGATCTGCGCCGGAGCGACGTGAACATCGTTACCCTCGGCCAGTACCTGCGGCCGTCCGACGGCCACCTGCCGATCGCCCGCTACTACACGCCCGCCGAATTCGCCGAGCTGCGGGAGATCGGCGAGTCGCTGGGATTCGCCCACGTCGAAGCGAGCCCGCTCACCCGCTCGTCCTACCATGCCTGGTCGCAGATCGATCAGGCGCGGGGGGCGGCCCGCTGATGGCAGGCTCCGCTGCGGCGCGCCGGGCGCGCACCGGCACCCAGCCGACCGACGAGGCGCTCGCCGAGGAGTACCGCCGCTGGCTGCGCGAGATGATGCTGATCCGCCGGTTCGAGGAAAAGGCCGGCGAGGCCTACAGCCTGGGCAAAATCGGCGGGTTCTGTCACCTCTACATCGGGCAGGAAGCCGTCGCCGTCGGCAGCATCGCCGCGCTCCGCGCCGACGATTACATCGTCTGCTCCTATCGCGAGCACGGGCATGCGCTGGCCCGCGGACTCTCCTCCCGCACGGTGATGGCGGAGCTGTTCGGCAAGGCCGCCGGATGCTCCGGGGGCAAGGGCGGCTCGATGCATCTCTTCGACGCCTCGCGCGGCTTCATGGGCGGTCACGGGATCGTGGGCGGCCATATCCCCCTCGCCACCGGCATGGCGTTCGCCGCGAAGTACCGGGGCACCGAGCAGGTCGCCGTCTGCTACTTCGGCGAGGCGGCGGTCAACAACGGCGCCTTCCATGAGGCGCTCAACATGGCGGCGCTCTGGAAGCTCCCCTGCGTGTACCTCTGCGAGAACAACCGTTACGGCATGGGCACGGCGCTCGAGCGCGCCAGCGCGATCTACGACATTTCCGAGCGGGCGTCTTCCTACGACATGATCAACGAGGTCGTCGACGGCCAGGACGTGCTGGCAATGAAGA
>DATBQV010000012.1:0-3395 GCA_036560625.1 Gemmatimonadales bacterium | reverse complement strand
TCCAGCAGCTTGAGCTTGGCCCAGGAGGCGAAGTCCTCGGCGTCCTCCTTGCTCGAGCCGTGGCGGCGGGAGAAAGCGCCGGCGACCCGCTCGATCCAGCCGAGATGGCTGACAAACAGGGCTTCGGGCCCTTGAGGTTCTGGCGTCACACAGGTGCCAGGGGGGCGAAGGGTCGCGCGAACGATCGCCGCAGGTCGCAGGGAGATAGGGTTGGCGAGAAGGTACAGGCCGCCGAACGGGGCGGCAACTGGCGCTGCGCTCTAACCTGCTATGCGTCCCGAGCCGTTCCGCCAGATCTTCGACGAAGAGGCGCTATACTTCAAGCTCCTCCCTCGGGGCTGCCGGTTGGATTCTGTCTCGTACAAGGGCTTCGCCATCATCGCGCGGACGTTCCAGATCCGGGGCTCCGGACGCTGGACGCTCGATCTCTTGATCGGGCGCCACACGGATCTGCGGGCCTTCAGCGGCGGCAGTACCTACCCCACCGAGGCATCCGCGATCAGAGGCTGTGGTGAGTTCGCCCGGCGGATCATCGACGGGCGCGTCAAGAATTGCTCGGTTGCCGACCTGTCCTGATCGCTGATCCGATGCGACCCACCCCCGTGCCCGCCCGGTTACCTTAACACCGGGTCGCGGCCGGCGTGGCGGCGGGCTCGAGCCTGGTCCACGCGCTCCCCGGACATCCGACCGGATGTCCCCTTCCGAGGCCCGCCCATCGCTTCCGCAACGTCGCCCCCCTTCCTCGCCCGCGTCTTCTCCCGCCGCATCGATGCCCCCGACGAGATGCTCGGCGGGCCCATCCGCGGCGAGTTGCTCGGCGCCGAGCACCTCGCGGACCGTGCCCGGGCAGTGGCGGCGGCCCAGCGTCTGGTCGGCGGCCCCTCCGGTTGGCGACGACCCCGCCTCCTCACCCGCCTGGACGAAACCCGCCGCATCCTGGACGCCGCGCACGCGCGTCTCGCCGCCGCCGCCGACCGCGATGTGGACGTGGGGCCCGCGGGCGAGTGGCTGCTCGACAACTTCCACGTCGTCCAGGAGCACATCCGCGAGGTGCGCGAGAGCCTCCCCCGAGGCTACTACCGCGAGCTGCCGGAGCTCGCCGGCGGGGCGCTCCCGGGCTATCCGCGCGTCTACGAGCTCGCGATCACGCTCATCTCTCACACCGAGGGGCGGATCGACTCGGGCAACGTCGACCTGTTCGTCGGCGCGTGCCAGGAAGTCACCCCCCTCTCTATCGGCGAGCTCTGGGCCATACCGGCGATGCTGCGGCTGGGGCTGCTCGAGAGCGTGCGGCGTATGGCCCTGCGCACCGTGCAGCGCCTGGACGAGCTGGAGAGCGCCGATGCGTGCGCCGAGCGTCTGGTCGCCGCGAGCCGGGCGACCGCGTCCGTGCTCTCCACCGTACTCAACGAGTTCGTCACTCAGCCCCCGGCGCTCACGCCGACGTTCGTCTCCCGCTTCCTGCACCAGCTCCGCTCGGTCGGGATTTCGGTGCCGTCCCTGGCCTGGCTCGAGAAGTGGATCGCCGACGAGGCCTTGAGCTCCGAGGACGCGGCGGCGCGATCAACCCAGCGGGCGGCGCTCACGCAGATCATGATGGCGAACAGCATCACCAGTCTGCGCGCCATCGCGCGCATGGACTGGGAGACGTTCGTCGAGCGGCAAAGCGCTATGGAAGCGGTGCTACGCACCGATCCCGGGGGCGCCTACGCTCGCATGACGTTCGCGACGCGCGATCAGTATCGCCATGTCGTGGAGCGCATCGCCCGGCGGACCGCGCGCGACGAGGCCGCGGTCGCCGGCCTCGCCCGCGAATTTGCCCGCACTGCCCAGGCCGACAGCGCGACCGATCCCCGCCGGATGCACGTGGGCTACTACCTCGTGGACGAAGGCCTCGCCGCGCTGGAGCGGGCTACCGGGTATCGGCCCGCCGCCGGCGAACGCCTGTACCGCTGGGTGCGTCGCCACCCGAACGTGGTCTTCGGCGGCGGCATGCTCGCCGGCACCGTCGGGGCTCTCGCGGCCGTGCTCTGGCTGGCCGGGGCGGAGGGACGCGCGGCGTGGCCCGCCGTGCTGCTGTTCGCCCTGCTCCCGGCGAACGACATCGCGGTCAACGTGATGAACCAGCTCGTCACGGCGTTCCTTCCGCCGCGGGTCCTCCCGAAACTGGATCTGAGCCAGCCCGGCGGCGTGCCGCCGGAGCTCCGCACGGCGGTCGTCATCCCGACGCTCTTCGACAGCGTCGAGGCGGTGCGCGAGGCGCTCGAGCACCTCGAGGTGCAGTATCTCGCCAACCGTGAGGCGCACCTCCACTTCGCGGTCCTGAGCGACTTCACCGACGCTCGGGCCGAATCGCGGCCGAGCGACGCAGGCATTCTCGATGCGGCGGCGTCCGGCGTCCAGGAGCTGAACCGCCGGTACGCGGACGGCGCCGACGATGCGTTCTACCTCTTCCATCGCCCGCGGCGCTGGAACCCGGCGCAGGGCGTGTGGATGGGATGGGAGCGGAAACGGGGGAAGCTCGCCGAGTTCAACCGGTTCCTGCGAGGCGGCTCGCGTGACGCCTTCTCCACGATCGTGGGTGATACGAGATCGCTCCACGACGTTCGCTACGTCATCACCCTGGACGCCGACACGATCCTCCCGCCGGAGGCCGCGCCGCTCCTGGTGGGGGCCCTGGCCCACCCGCTCAACCGCGCCGTCTACGACCAGGATCGAGGGCGTGTGGTGCGCGGCTACGGCATCCTCCAGCCGCGAGTGGGCGTTTCGCTGCCGAGCGCCAACCGGTCGCACTTCGCCGCGATCCAGTCCGGGCACCCCGGCGTAGACCCGTACACGACCGCCGTGTCCGACCTGTATCAGGATCTGTACGGCGAGGGCAGCTTCACCGGGAAGGGCATCTACGACGTCGACGCGTTCGAGCAGGCCACGCACGGCCGCTTCCCCGAGAACATTCTCTTGTCCCACGATCTGATCGAGGGCAGCTATGCCCGCGCCGGACTCGCCACCGACATCACGGTGTACGATGACTACCCGGCTCGGTACCTCACCTATACTCGCCGGAAGCACCGCTGGATTCGGGGGGACTGGCAGCTCCTCCAATGGCTGACCTCACGGGTCCCCGGCCCGGATGGGCCGGAGCGCAACCGGCTCTCCCTGCTGTCGCGGTGGAAGATTCTCGACAACCTGCGTCGCAGCACAGTGGAGATCGCACAGCTCGTCTTCCTCGTTGCCGGCTGGACCCTGCTGCCGGGATCCCCGCTGCGCTGGACGTTGCTGGGCCTCGGCGCGATCGCGACGCCCTGGATCGTCTCGCTGCTTCTGGCGCTGCTGCGCCCGCCGATGGACAAGTCCTGGCGCGCCTACTACGCGGAGGTCGGCGGGGACGCGCTGAC
>DATBQV010000011.1:0-3725 GCA_036560625.1 Gemmatimonadales bacterium | reverse complement strand
ATCCCGTGGCCGAAGATGCCTTGAACAACGTATTCGCCTGAAGTCCGGATACAACTCGGTAGCGCCGGGCTAGACTGACGAATCGAATTGGAATCACAGCCGGGAGACTCTAAGGAATCCGTGCCGCCGGAAGAACCGGCGGCGGCCGTGCCTACGCACGAGACGACTCCCGTCTGGGCCAGGACCGTTCCGGTGGCGCCGCCCTTGAGCGACAACGGCACGCAGGATGTAGTCGAAACCGCTCCGGAGTCCGACCCGTTGCCGGCGCTCCCGATGCAGAAAGAGTCAGACCCCGATTGGGCCAAGACTGCGGATCCGGCGGAGCCCGCGCAGGCGACCGATCCGAAACAGGCGGTTCCGATGAAGCCCGCGCCGAAATGGGCGCAGACGGTGCCGGGGCCCCCGGGCGAGCCCGTTGCCGAGACCGAACTTCCCGCCACGACCTCCAAGCGGACGTGGCCGCCGGCGGGCGGTCCGCAGACTCCACCGGAACGGACGACCGGGGCTTCCCTGGAGGATGTAGCGCCCGTACAGGGAGCGATCCCAGAGGAAACCGACGTGTGGCCACCGGAGCCGCCGACCGAGCACACGATGCCCGCCTGGCCGCCGTCTTCGACGATCAGCCAGGACACGTCCGGCTCGTCGCCGGGTTCGGTATCTGAGCCGATCTCGAGCTGGCCTGACACCTTCGACTCGGTGCCGGAGGTCACAAAGCCGCCCGCCATGACGGCACTGCCCGCGTCGACCAAGCTGCCCGCAGCGGCCAAGCCGCCCGCGGAGACCAAGCCGCCCGCGGCGACCAAGCCGCCCGCCGCAACCAAGCCGCCCGGCGCGACCAAGCCGCCGGCCGTGACCAAGCCGCCCGCCGAACCCGAGCCACAGGCGGCGACTGTGCCCCCGGCCATCGTGGTCCCCGTGCCGGCGAGTGTGCCACCGCCCCCCGCGCCTGCGGCACGCGCCGTGAGCTCCCCGTTCGACGCGACTGAGCCGGCTGAGGCTGCAGCTTCGAGCGTTCCGCCTGCCGCCGAGGTTCCGACGGCCCCGACCATCCCGCCCCCACCCGAAATGCCAACGGCCCCGACCATTCCGCCTGCGTCGGCGACGGCTCCTACGATTCCGCCCGCGCCGGCCCAGCCGGCCGCCGCTGCTTCTTCCCCCGCACCCCCCGGCCCAACCCGAGGCACCGGTTCAACCAGGCCATACGTCGCGTGGGCTCCCACGCCACATGCACCGGCCGAGAAGAAGGCCCCGGACCCGGCGATCGACTGGCCGGCCGCCGTCCAGGTCCCGTCGTGGGCGCCGCAGATCCACGTCTCGACCGAGCATCGCCTTCCGCCGGTCGAGGAATCTCAACCGGCTCCGCAGGCTGCGCAACCAGCGCCCGCGCCGGTGGCCGCCCAGCCTCACCCATCGCAGCCGCCGTCGCAACCGCCTTCGGCGCCGCCGCCTCCACCACCCGACCCTTCGCCCGACTCATCGAAGCCGGGGGGCACCGCGGGTGGTTCCTCGTGGGAGGTCGTCGAGCAGAGGCGGAAGATCGACCCCAAGAAGGTCGTGCCCACGCCCGAAGACCGCTCATACGCGGAATGGTTCGCCTGGGCCAAGCGCGGTGGAGCGCCCGCGAGCGCGTGCCACGCCGCCGCGCAGGGCGCGTTCAAGGCCCTTTCGAGCGGCAAAGACGTTGCCACCGCGGTCCAGTGGGCCACTGCAGCCATGGCGCAGCCGCCGGTTCCGGTCTCAACCGACCGGCAGTCCTACTGCGCCTGGTTCTCGCTGGCGAACATCGACCTCACCTTCGACCAGCACAAAGCGCACGCCTTCGCTACCGCGGCCGTGCGTGCGCTCGACGCCGGCGCGGACGCCTCGAGCGCCCACGCCGCCGGACTTCACGCGGCCGGGGTCAAATAGACCCTAGCGCAGCGAGCGGACCGTCCGGCTTGACGCGGTGCCGACGGCGCACAGAAGGATCATTCCGCCCGCGATCACGAACAGCAGCGTCGGGTTCACCTGGGCGATCGCACCTGACGCCGCGTACGAAACAGGCGTGAGGCCCACCGACGCGAGCATCACCAGGGACATCACGCGTCCCTGCATGGCGGGGTCGGTGCGGCGCTGCAGCCAGCTCACCGCGTAGGTGTTCACAACTCCCGTACTTATGCCCGAAAAGCCCATCAGCAGTGCCGCGGGTACCAGCGAGGGCACCAGGCCAACCGCTGTGATGCCGAGCCCGAGCCACACACAGATGGCCACGATCAACCACCCGAAGCGCTTTGGCGGGGGAACGAAGCCCGCGCTCAAAGCCCCAGCGGTTGCCCCGACGCCCCACGCGCCAAAGAGGATTCCAAATCCGATCGCACCGGCTGAGAACCGTCCGTGCGCGAGCGTGGGAATGCCCACACCCAGCGCGCCGTTGGCGGCGAAATCGACTACCGCGATCACGATCAGGGTGACGCGGATTCCGACCTCAGCCCAGGCGTAGCGGAACCCGGCAACGATCTGCCCGGCCAACCCGCCGTCAGGGTGCGCGACGCCTCCAGCCGTGCGCGCTGTCGCGGGCAGCCAGAGGATGATCAGAAACCCAAGCGCAAAGAACGCCGCATCTCCGGCGAAAGCCCAACCGATGCCAAAGACGGCCACGACGACGCCGCCAAGCACCGGGCCGAGGATGACGGATGTCTGTGCCGTCACGTTCAGGACCGCGTTGCCCGGTTCGAGCTCGTGGTCGGCGACGACTTTCGGGAGGATAGAGGAGCGAGCCGGCATGAAGAAGGCGTCGACGATGCCGAACACCACCGCGATGCCGTATACCTCCCACATCTGGACTCGGCCTGTGAGCACGAGCGCGGCGAGAGGCGCGACGAAAACTGCGCGAAGGCCCATCGACCCGAGCATGGTCAGGCGCGGTGAGAAGCGGTCGGCCAGCGCACCTCCCACGGCCATCAGCAGCGCTCTTGGCAGGGCCTGAACAACGAGCACGGTACCGAGGGCGAGGCTGGAGCGGGTCAGCTGGAGGACCAACCATGCCATGGCGATGTAGCTGAAGAAATCGCCGAACAGCGAGAGTGTCGTGGCCGCCCAGAGCTTGCGAAACGAGCCTGACGAGAAGACGGTCCATGGGCGCGGCCGCGGTGTGCGTACGGCTTGAGTTGAGACCAGCTCCTCCATCACCGAGGGCTCAGCGTGTCGCCCGGCGAGCTTCGCCGGTCGGGTCGACGCGGTCCGCCATCCGCTGCAGGAAGCGGGCCAGCAGGCCGGTGCGGGAATGCGCGTAGTGAATGAAGGCGCCGGCCTTCTCCATCTGGGCGCGCTGCTCAGCGAGGTGGCGAGCGAACTCTTCGGGTGCGTATTCGCCGCGATCCATCGGGGTCATGACTGATCCAACCTCCCTAAAGCGTCATCGATGGTCAACTCTCCGCGGGCGACTTGCTCCATCAACTCGACTCGAGTTGGAGCAGCAGGTGAAGGCCGATCGATGCCGATCTTCACCAGAAGCGCGTCGAACCGAGCCCGCGCCGTCGGGTAGCTGACCCCGAGGTGGCGCTCCAGCTCCTTCATGTTTCCGCGCGATGCGAGGAACACTCGCAGGACCTCACGGTCTTCGTTGGACAGCACGCAGAACTCACACGACGTGAATGCCCCCGACAGCTCGGTGGAGCACTCGGGGCAGGTCAGTCGCGTTGTGGCCAGACGGTGGTTGCAAACAGGGCAATTGGACGGTGGCCTTC
>DATBQV010000010.1:0-6694 GCA_036560625.1 Gemmatimonadales bacterium | reverse complement strand
TCGGATCCACGACCGGCGTCTGCCGGCTCACGTAGCCGGCGAACGTGGCCGCCACGTCGATGCCCTGGGCCTGCGTCGGCGTCGAAATGGGCGTGACGAAGGTGATGAAATCAGGAGGCAGAATGCTGAGGCGGTTCCCGATGAGCCCGCCCGTCGGAATGTTCCCGGTGATGGCGACGCCGATGGCCAGCACGCCGGCATCCGCCGGCTGGAGCACCAGAGGGGCGAGCGCGCTTCCGGTCAGCGTGAGACGCAGCGTATCCGCGACCACCGTGTCGGGAAGCGTGGCCGAGGTGATGAGGTTCGCGGGCACGAAGAACGGCTGTACGCCCGCGTACGAGAGCGTGGTCGTGTCGAGACTGGAGGGCAGCCGATAGAGCAGGACCTTGACGTTCCGGGCGGCCGTATCGCGCGCGACCGAGAGCAGCGTGAGGCGGATCGAGTCGATCGTGTAGACGCGGAGCGTGTCGCGGAACAGGATCGAGTCGGAGCGGGCCGCGAATTTGACGACCCCGAAGTTCGTGTCGGCCGGGGTGGGAATCCCGCTCGACACCAGTATGACCGACCCGCTCGACCGCTCGGTATAGCCGGTGAACGTGCTGTCCTGGTTGGGCAGCGCCGTGAGAATCACTTCCTGGCTCTGGGGTGTACCGCCGGGACAGAGCTCGGGACACTGTCCCGGCTGGGTGAGCTGCTCCGAGCAGGCGGCCGCGCCGGCCGCGAGCGCGATCGTCGCCAGGAGCCAGCGGGTCGCGCGCCGGGTCATGCGAGCTGCGCCCGGGAGAATGCCGCCGGAAGCAGCTCGGCCACCGTCCACTGCAGGGTGCGCCCGGGGCCGACCGCGGTGACCTCGAAATCGCCGAACTCGGCCAGCACCTGACGGCAGGCCCCGCAGGGCGCCGCGGGCGGATCGGAATCGGAGACGACCACCGCCCGCCGGAATCGCCGCACCCCGGCCGTCACCGCCGCGGCAACGGCCGCGCGCTCGGCGCAGAGCGTGAGCCCGTAGGACGCGTTCTCGACGTTGCAGCCGGTATAGACGCTCCCGTCGTCGGCTTCGAGCGCCGCCCCGACCCGGTAGCCGGAGTACGGGGCGTACGCGCGTGCCTGGGCGGCCCGGGCGGCCGCCGCCAGCGAATCAGTCACACCAGACCTCATCAAGAAACGAGACGCCGGCCGCGAGCGGCGCCACACCGAGAAAGTGCGCGACCGTCTGCCCCACGTCGGCGAAGGAGCGACGACGGCCCAGCGGGACCGGCCGCACCCGAGACCCGACAGCCAGGAGCGGCACGACCTCGCGCGAATGATCGGTGGACGCAGTGGTCGGATCGTTGCCGTGATCGGCGGTAAAGATAACGAGGTCCTCGTCCTGCATCGGGGCCAGCAGTCTCGGCAAGGAACGATCCAGCTCGCCGAGCCCCCGCTGGAAGCCACGCACGTCGTTGCGATGCCCCCAGGTCTGATCGAACTCGATGACGTTGGCCAGGAGGAAGCCACGCCGCATCGAGAGGAGCGCGCCTTCGATCAGCGCATAGGCATCGCTGTTGGTGGGCGCCTGGATGCTCGTGATGTTCCGGCCCGCGAAGAGATCGTCGACCTTCCCCACACCGACGCGCGGTATGTGGGCCTCCTCCAGCCGGTCGAGCAGCGTGACGCCCGGAGGCGGGAGACTCAGGTCCTTCCGTCCCGCCGTTCGGACCCAGGCCCCCGGCCGCCCCGTAAACGGGCGTGCGATTACCCGGGCGACGCCGTGGGGAGGCTGAAGCAGCTCGCGTGCGATCGCGCACGCCCGATACAGCTCCTCCGGCGGCACGGTCTCCTCGTGCGCCGCCACCTGGAACACGCTGTCGGCGGAGGTGTAGACGATCCAGTCGCCGGTGCGGCGGTGGGTCTCCGCCAACTCGTCCAGGATCGCGGTCCCGGAGGCCGGCTTGTTGCCGAGGACGGCCCGGCCGGTCCGGCGGGCAAACTCGTCGATGATGGCGGCGGGAAAACCGTTGGGATACGTGGGAAACGGCCGGGCCAGGACGACGCCGCACAACTCCCAGTGGCCGGTGGTGCTGTCCTTCCCGGCGCTCGCCGGCTCGGCGACGCCGTAGGCGGCCTCGGGCTCCGCGACGCGCTCCACGCCGGTCAGGTCGGCGCAGCAGCCGAGGCCGAGGTGCTCGAGGTTCGGCAGCTCGAGGCCGCCCACGGCCCGCGCGAGATTGCCCAGCGTGTCGCTGCCCGCGTCGCCGTAGCGATCGGCGTCCGGTGCCGGGCCGATGCCGAGACCGTCAAGAACGATGATGGCCGCGCGGCGCATCAGGGGCGGTAGCAGCGCGGGAGGCGGGGCGCCAGGACGGTGAGCAGCTCGTAGGAGATCGTGCCGGCCCACTCGGCTTGCTGGTCGAGCGACACGGCACCACCCCACAGCGTCGCCGTATCGCCCAGCTCCACTCGGTGGTCGTCGTCGATCGCCACCATGATCATGTCCATCGCGACGCGACCGACCATCGGCACCACGCGGCCGCATAGCTCAACGGCGCGCGCCCGTCCGGTCGCGCGGATGAAGCCGTCGGCGTAGCCGGCCGCGATCGTGGCGATCCGGGTCGGGGCATCGGCCCGCCAGCTGGCGCCGTAGCTCACCGTGTCCCCCTCCCGCAGACGCCGGAGCCCGATCACCCTCGCACGGAAGGCGGCGACAGGAGCCGGCGGCGGACCGCCGGTGCCGCTGCCGTAGAGGAAGATGCCGGGTCGGACCAGGTCGGCGGTGTAGCGGGTACCGCTCAGCGCCGCGGCGCTGTTGGCCGCGTGCACCAACGCGGGGCGGCGGGGAAGCGCAGCGAGAACCTCCTGGAAACGGGCCCACTGCAGCTCGGTGGCGACCCAGTCGCTTTCCGGCGAGTGGAAGTGGGTGAAGGCGCCCTCCCACCCCTCGGCGCGCGCCAGCCGCTGCCCGACCGCTTCCCGCAACGACGCGTCGTCGTAGCGGAATCCGGATCGGGCCATGCCGGTGTCGATCTCGATATGGAATGGGCGGGAGGTACGGGCGGTCCAGGCTTCGAGCGCGGGGAGGTCGCCGACGGACGGGCGCAAGTCGAACTCGAGACAGCGATCGATCCACTCCGGCAGGAGCGGGGTACAGAGGAGAATCGGCCGCGCAATACTGGCCCGGCGCAGCTCCGCCCCTTCTTCGATCGTGGCGACGCCGTAGCCCCAGGGCGCGAGCGCCTCGAGAGCGAGCGACACCGCGACCGCGCCCAGCCCGTAACCGTTAGCTTTGACCATCGGCAACAGACGGCCGCCGGAGATCGCGCTCACCGTCTTCGCGTTCCCGGTGAGGGCCTCCAGGTCCACGTCGACCCAGGCCCGGGATCTTTCGTTGTCTGCGGTCGTGGTCACGGCGGGAAATCCTAACCCGTCTCGAGGTCTAAATGCAAGACAAGTCTGCGCTTGGGCGAGCGATCGCCCTGGTTCGGGATCTCCGCGTGCGGTGCGCGTGGGACCGGGTGCAAACCCGCGCGACGCTCCGCCCGTACCTGGTCGAAGAGGTCCTGGAGCTGGACCATGCGCTGAGCGAAGGCGACGTCGAGCGCATTCGGGACGAGCTGGGCGACTTCCTGCTGCACCTCGCGTGGCAGCTCGTGCTCGCGCAGGAGCAGCGGGAATTCAGCCCCGACGACGTGGCCGATACGATGGAGCGGAAGATGAAGCGGCGCCACCCGCACCTGTTCGACCTCGGCCCGCCGGAGCCGTGGGAACGGCTCAAGCGTCGCGAGCGCGAGGGCGGCGTTCTGGGCGGACTCCCCAGCGCGCTGCCGGACCTGCTTCGAGCCTTTCGCCTCCAGGAGCGGGCAGCGTCGGTCGGATTCGACTGGCCCGATACCAAGGGTCCGATCGAGAAGGTGCGGGAGGAGCTGGGGGAAGTCGAGCAGGAGCTGGCGTCGGCGGCGGGAGGCGCCGACGCGGGCGAGGCGCTGAGGGACGAGGTCGGAGATCTGCTCTTTGCCGTGGTGAATCTGGCGCGGAAGGCCGGCGTTCAGCCGGGCCCCGCGCTCGACCGCGCGAACCGGAAATTCTGTGAGCGGTTCGAATCGGTGGAGGTGCTGGCCGCGGCACGGGGGATCGCCGTGCACGAAGCGGGGTTGGAAGTCCTGGATGGGCTGTGGGAGGAGACGAAAGACGGTGAGAGGTGAGAGGTGAGACGTGAGAGGTGAGAGGTGAGAAAGGGGGCTCCGTGATTCGCCGGCGCCCCCTCTTACTTCTCACGTCTCACTTCTCACCTCTTACCAGTCTTTCAAACCTCGGATTCCCCTTGAGCGCCGCGAACGTCGGATCGATCCGGAGCCAGCCGGGCGAGAGATAGTACGGGATCTTGAGCAGCGGCTCGAGCTGGTCGAGCGCCTTCTCCGGCTCACCGAGCAGGATGTAGATCCGGGCAAGCTGGTGCTGCATGTAGGGGCCGCTCTGCCCGTCCTTCGATATCGGCAGGAGCGAGACGCCATATTCGCCCTCGCGAACGGCGTCGGCTCGGCGCCCCAGGTAGGCCAGCGTCACGCCAAGCAGCACGTGGCGCTGCGCATCTTCCGGAGCGGCTTTGAGCTGCTGCTCCAGCGCCACCCGTGCCGAGTCGGCGTAGGCCCGTGCCCGTTTGAGATCCCCTGCCGCCTCCCAGGCGCCGGCGAGCGCCAGCCCCCAGGCCCCGACGTCGTCGTCGAACGGGCGGGGCGTGAGTCGGCGCAGGAGCGCCTGCTGATCGGGATCGATGGCCCAGTACAGATCCCAGAAGGTGCTCACATAGGCGATAAAGCTCGTCAGCTCGATGTCCTTCGGCGGCGTCTTGAGCACCTCCCGGGCGCGCGCGAGGTCGCCCTGGGCGAGGTACACCATCGCCTTCCCCTCCACCGCCCCCTGATCCGACGGCCGCAGCTCAATGGTTCGATCGTAGGCGGAGATCGCCTCGGGATATTGCCGCTGCCAGAACAGCGCCTGCGCCAGCACCGACGCGATCGACCCGGAGCGCGGGTCCAGACTCTGCCCCCGCCGGAAGTGCTGGGTCGCCTGATCCCACTGGCCCAGCGCCATCTCGGCGAGCCCGAGCCCCCGGAGCAGGTCCGCGTTGGCAGGGGCGATCTTCATCCCCTTCGCGTAATGCTCGATGGCGCGGTTCGCCGCCGACGGGACGCGGCGATAGTAGTCGCCGAGCGCGGTGTAGGCCTCCGGACGGTCGGGCGCCAGGGCCAGCGCGCGCTCCGCCGCGGTTCGAGCCCGATCGGCGATGGCGGGTGAGGGCGTTCCGATGGCGAACAGAAGGGAACTCGCCTCCGACAGACCGGCCCACGCGGCGGCGAAGGTGGAATCGAGCGCGACGGCTTGCTCGTGGTAGCCCATGGCCTGGCGCAAGGTGACCGGGCTGTTTCCGGTCGCGAGCGCGGCCTCGCCTTTCAAATACGCGTCGTACGCGGCGAGGTTCTTGGTCGGCCGCTCGGCCAGCCGCTGCTGGGCGTCGGCGCCCAGGGCCACGTCGAGTGCCTGCGCCACACGGCCGGCGATGTCGGCCTGGACCTGGAAAACATCGGTGAGGGCCGCATCGAACGGCTGCTGCCACTTGGTCGCGCCGGTCGCGACTTGGATCAGCTCGGGGCTGACGCGGACCCGGCTCGCCCCGCCCTGGCCCTTCTCCCAGCGCACTGTGCCGGTCAGGAGGTAGTCCACCCCGAGCTCGCGGCCTACGTCCTGCGGCTTCTTCCGGGTCTTCTTGTATTCGCTTGAGCTGCTCCGCGCGGTGACCTGGAGGCCCGGCAGCCCAGAGAGTTTGCCGCGGATCTCGTCGGTGATGCCGTCGCTGAAGTACTCGTCGTCCGCACCACCGAGATTCTCGAACGGAAGAACTGCGACGAGCTTGGCTCCGGCGCCACCCGCCGTCGCAGCCTCCGTTTCAGCCTGGTGGCCGCGCCGCCACGCGAAGAGCACCCCAAGCCCGATCGCGAACCCGCCCAGCAACGCCAGCGTGACCGGATAGCGCAGCGACCGCCGCCGAGGCACCATGGCGGTGGGCGTGACCGCGGTCGGCAGCGCGGGTGGCGTCGCGATGCCGGACGTCGGGGTGGCCGGCTCCAGGACCCGGCGGAACTCGCCCGCGGAGGGAAACCGGTCAGCCGCCGACCGGGCCAGCGCCCTGGTGACTGCCTGCTCGATCGACTCAGGCACCGTGTCCCGAATTGCGCGCAACGGCCGCGGATTCTCGGTGAACTTCCGGAGCAGGATTGCCTGCGCCGTGGGGCCCGTGAACGGCGGCTCGCCGGCCAGCATCTCGTAGAGCACGCAGCCCAGCGAGTAGATGTCGCTCCGCGCGTCCACTTCGCGATCGCCGCTCGCCTGCTCCGGACTCATGTAGGCGGGCGTACCGATGCTCATGCCGGTTTCGGTGAGCCGCTGCTCCCGGGTCGGAGCCCCGGCCCCCGTCGCGCTGCCGGCTCCCAACGCCCGCGCGATCCCGAAGTCGGCCACCAGCGCGTGACGGCCCGCGAGCAGAATGTTCTCCGGCTTGATGTCGCGATGGATCACGCCATGCTGATGCGCGTAGTCGAGTGCGTCCGCGGTCTCTCGCGCGATGCGCAGGGCGTCGTCCAGCGGGAGCTGGCCCTCGTGGCGCAGCCGCTCCCGCAGCGTCTCGCCCTCGACGTAGGGCATGGTGAACCAGAGCTGGCCG
>DATBQV010000009.1:0-3677 GCA_036560625.1 Gemmatimonadales bacterium | reverse complement strand
GGCTGGGTGGAGTGGCTGCAAGCCGGTTCGCAAACTGACGCCAGCATCGTCACTTGCGAGTGCGGGAACCCGCGCTGCGACCAGGGTCTGCGGCGCGGTGACCCGCCGGGGGCCGGTCCAATGTAACAATGCCGCCCGGCGGCGGGAGACGCCAGGACTTGCACCCGCAGCCCCGCGGCACCGGGAGCGCTTTCGAGGGCACGACTTGCGGTCGGGTGCCACCGCCCGCCGGGCTCGAGGCCCGTCGGATTCCTTTTCACGTCAAGGTTCGGAACACTTGAGAGCCTGCATGACCGGCCCCGATACTGCGCGGACGACCAACGGAGGGAGACCGTATGGCCGACCGACAGGGGCACAGCCGTAGGTTTGACCCGCTCGCCGCGGCGCTCGTGCTTGCGGCGTCCGCCTGCTCATCCGGGGGGCCCGCAGGGCCGCCGGGAGGGCAGGTTGTGGTCGCCCCGGCGCCGGAGCCTGCGCCGGCCGACACGACGGTTCCGATTGCGCTTGCACCCGCGGTGAAGCCGACCCCTCGGCCCAAGCCGCAGCGGCCGCACATCCGCTGGGCCGACAGCACCGTGCTCGAGCGCGCCGTGACGACGCGCCTGGGCTACCGGCCGCTGGCCGAGGTGTTGGCGCGCCGGACCCGGCGCCCGGAGCTGGCCGAACGCGCCGCGCTGGCGGTCGTGCGCGAGAGCCGGAGGCTCAAGCTGAGCCCGAGCCTGCTCGCCGCGGTCCTGCTGATCGAGAATCGCGCGTTGGATTCCGCGGCGGTGAGCAGCCAGGGCGCCGTGGGTCTGATGCAGGTGATGCCGGTACACGCCGGGAGCTATGGGTGTGCCAGCAATGATCTGAAGGAGATCGACGCCAACATCTGTCACGGCGCACGACTCCTGAGCGTGTACGTCGTCCGCAGCTCGACTCTCCGCCTCGCGCTCCGTCGGTACAACGGCTGCGTGCGAGGGACGGTGACGCCGCGCTGCTCCCGGTATCCAAACCGCGTGCTCGCGACGGCCGCGAGCGTTCGGCGGGAGCTGCTGGCTCTTGCCGCCCAGGACGGCATGATCGTGCCGGGCTCTGCCGGACGGAGTCTCGATTAGAATCGTCCACCGGCATCGTTTGTGCGCCTGTCAGGGGCGCCCTGCTGAAGACATGGAGCCCTGATGGCTACGACGTCCAATCCGGTGCTCGCCAGAGCCGACTTCCGACCCACGTCTTCGGCCGGAACCGGCACGATGACGCTGAACGGAACGATCTCCAAGACGATGATTCTCTTGGGGATCCTGACGGCCACCGCCACGTTCGCCTGGTTGCAGACCGGCGCCGGCATCTCCGAGCCGGACAAACTTGGTACACTGTTTCTCGTCGGGATTGTGGGCGGGTTCGGTGTCGCAGTTTACACGGTTTTCCGGCCGGAGCACGCGCCGGTCACCGCCCCGATCTACGCGGCGCTCGAGGGGCTGCTCCTCGGCGCGCTGTCCGCCATTCTCAACCTGCGCTATCGCGGTTTACCGGTGCAGGCCGTCGTGCTCACCGTCGCGACCTTCACCTCCATGCTGTTGGCGTATCGGTTCGGGCTGGTCCAGGCCACCGAGCGCTTCCGGACGATCGTAGTGTCCTGCACGTTTGCCATCGCTGCGTTCTATGTGATCGCGCTGGTGATGGCGATGTTCGGCCTGTACATCCCGTTCCTGCATGAGGGCGGACCGATCGGTATCGGGTTCAGCCTGCTCGTGACGGGGCTGGCCGCGTTCAACCTGATACTCGACTTCGATCGGATCGAGCAAGGGGTGGGTCGGGCGCCGACATACATGGAGTGGTACGCCGCGTTCGGCATGGTGGTGACGCTGGTCTGGCTCTACCTCGAGATGCTCAGGCTGCTGAGAAAGCTCCGCCGTTAGCCGTCGCCAGCTCCTCGCGCACCCGCTTGGCCAGTTCGGACGGACGCAGCGGCGCGTCGGCCTGGGTGAAAAGGACCCGAACGCGCGGATGCCAGGTGGTGATCGACTCCGCCAGCTGCGCACCGGTCATGCCCGGCAGGTGGTGGGCGGTCACCAGCATGCGGACCTCGTCGGGGTTCCCGGCGAGGTGCGCCAGCGCTTCCTCCCCGCTGCGCGCGTCGTGTACCCGATAGCCGACCTCCCGCAGGATCGCGGTCGCCAGGGCGCGGGTTCCCTCGTCCGGGTCGACGATCAGGATCTTCTCCAGTCCCGAATGGCCGTGCGTCGTGGCGTCGCGGGTGGGCTGGGAGGCCGGCGGGCGCGACGGGGGCGGCGGGGTCGCCCCCGGCGGCGGAAGAGCCGCAGCCACCTCAGCCGCAACATCGTCCGCCCGGTCCGGCACCACGAGCCACCCATCGTTGTAGCCACTCCCCGACGTCAGAATCCCCGCCTCTTCGGCGCCCGCGCGTAGCCGGGCGAGGTCGATCGCGAAGATCTGAGCCGTGTGATAGAGCATCTTGAGCGCGTCACGCTGGGCCGGACGGGCGCCCAGGGCGGTCGCGGCTTCCACCTGCGCAACGGCATATTCGAGCAGCTTGCTCCGATTGAGGAGCTCGGCGAGCATGCGGTCGGGCGACATCTGTGTACCTCACTGCGGAAAGGCCTGAAAGAACCCAACCTAGCGACGGCCCCGGTGCGGTGGTCAAGCCCGGTTCCTACCGAGTGAGCACCGGCAGGTACCGTTTCCAGGGCCCGACCGCGTCGCCGTACTGCTTCGCCATCACCCGCGCGATCTGGGCGACGTGCCCGAGGTCGTGGGCCACCCAGGTGGCGAGGAGCTGGCGCATTGTCACGCGGCCGAAGTCGGGATGGATGCCTTCGAGCGCCAGCTGGGCCGGTGTGAGGCGAAATCCCTCCAGGGTCGCCACGTTTTCCGCTCGCAGACGCTCGAAGCGATCGAGAAGCACAGCCGGCTCGGTGCGACGATTGCTCTCCAGATGGCGAAAGCGGTCGAACGGCACGAAGGCGGGGTTCGGGCCGCCGGCCAGGATGATGCGGGCGCGGGGAATCCAGTCGGTCTCCTCGCCGTCGATCAGGTGACCGACGACGTCGAACGGACTCCACGTATCGGGGCCCTCGGTGCCCCTGAGCCAGGCATCCGGGATGTTGGTGAGGATGGTCCGGATTGCGGCGGGCGTGCGGCGGAGGATGGTGCTCGCGTCGCGCAGATCGAAGTCCATCGGGTCTCCTTGCGGGTGCATGGCGGCTCGGGCCGCGTCGATCCCCTACGAGACCTGAGACGGATTCGTTGCCGGTGTGTCAGGGGTGGCGCTCTGCTCGAGGGTCTTCACGTAGCGCAGCGTCTCGGCGCCGTAGCCGAGTCGCTCGTACACGCGACGGGCGCGAGCGTTCTCGGTGAAGACGTTGAGGCTGATGAACGGATAGCCGCGGTCGCGGGCCCAGTCCTCCGCCGCCGAGAGCAGCGCCTGTCCGACCCCGTGCCCCTGCGCGGCGTCCGTCACCGCGAGCACGGCAACGTGTGCATGGGAGCGCCCGGTGAAGAAATCGACCTGGGTCTCGAGATAGACGAAGCCGAGTGGCGCGTCGTCGGCCTCGGCGATGAGAATCGGTGCGTCCGGCGACCCCGCCTCGAGGGCCCGGGCCAGCGCCTGCCGCTCGGCCTCCACGACGTGCGCCGGCCGCCGCCACGGCGGCACCCCCGACTCGGCCAGGCGCGGG
>DATBQV010000008.1:0-2497 GCA_036560625.1 Gemmatimonadales bacterium | reverse complement strand
CCACGTCCCCCCTCGCGTCTCCGCTGCGTACCGGGAGCCCCTCGCTCTTCATGGTCCGGGCCCGTATTCTAGGCCCACTCCTGTAGGCCAGTAAGCCGATCTGCTCGCCGAGTTCAGGGAGCGAGCCGGGCGAATGATACGCCGATCGACCTCGCGGTCCGTGTTCTCCACCCTCTTGTCGGGGGCGCTGCTCGGCGCCCACTGCGGCACGGATGCGGTTCAAAGCCGGGACCCGACGAGTCTCGTTTCCGCACTGTCGCGGGCCGGCGTCGCCAGGAGCATCGAGCCCCGCCTCTCGATTCCAACCGCCTATCGAACGTGTTCGCCGGTCCTTCCGCCCGGGGCCAGTGTGCCGGCAGCCCGGTGCGCCGGCTCTCGGGTTGACTCCATCCCCTCCCCTGCCATCCTCGCTCTCGCCGACAGCACTCGAAAGCGGCTCGGCGTCGAGGCCGATCCCGACGCGTTGCACGTGGCGGCCATTATCGATCTCCTCTGGGCGGGGTCGGAAGGAATTCCGCTGGAGCGGTCCGTCTCATATCTGCGGACCGCCTCGCGGCTGACCGATCATCCAGCGGCGGTGCTGACCGATCTGGCGGCGGCGCTGCTGGTCCGGGCGGAGCGCCATCAAACGGGGCGCGATCTGCTGGAAGCCATCGACGCGGCAAGCGGGGCGGTCGCGCTGGAGCCAACCAACGAGGGGGCCCGCTTCAACCTGGCGCTTGGGCTTGAGCGCCTGGGACTCGACGGGCAGGCGCAACGTGCCTGGAGGGCAGTTCTGCAAGTGGACTCGACATCCCGTTGGGCTGAAGAGGCCAAGGACCGGCCCCTCGCTCCGGCTGAGGTCCGGGAGTTCCCGGCCCCGCCTGCGCTCACGGCCCCCGATAGCGAGGTCGCTGCATACGCAGAGGCCGCGCCCGAGGCCGCGATGCTTCTTGGCTGGGACCACGTACTCGACAGCTGGAGCGCCGCCGTGATCGGCGGCGATGCGCATGGCGCCGACAGACTCCTCCATTCGGCAACTGTAATCGGGCGCGAATTGGAGCGTCGAGGTCGTGATGCGACCCTCGCCGACGGAGTCCGCGCCGTCCGCGCGCTCGCGGACCGCCCCTCGGCGACGCTGGCGTTGGCCCGGGCGCATCACGAATATGCGGTCGGTCGCTTGGCCTACCGTGCAGGAGACTACGACGCGGCCGAGCGGTCCTTCGTGCAAGTGCTCAGGGCAGCGGGCTATTCCGCGGCTCTCAGGCGCTGGGCGCAGCTACATCGGGCGCTGGCGCAGGCATACCAGGGGCACCTCGACGCAGCCCTGGCGGGGCTGCGACCCGTCGTCGCCAATGCCGACCCAACACGCTATCCATCGCTCGTCGGGCGAGCCCACTGGGCACGCGGCACAATCGCGCTGCGCCGTGGACGCTACGAAGAGGCAATCCGTGCGCTTGAATCGGCCGCCGTCCTCTTCGAGAGGACCGGTGAGCGCGAGAACCTGGGTACGGTGCAATACCTCGCCGCCGACGCCCGGCACTACCTCGCCGACCCGGCTGCGGAATACGCGGCCATCCAGCGGGCGCTGGCGACGTTGCGCCCCTTCCGGCACTCCGTCTGGCTCCACAACCTCCTGTTGGTAGCGGCGCGCTTCGCCGCGGCGGATGGCCTTCCTCGGGCAGCGGCCCATCTCCAGGACGAGGGCGTCGAGGTAGCCGAACGGGTCGGAGATTCGATCCATGTCGCGGAGGCGCACATCGCCCGGGCCCGCCTCCGCGTCGCGGCAGGCATGAATCAGGCGGCGTCCGAAGATGTTGTGGCGGCCGAAGGGATCGTCCGAGCACTCGAACCCGGTCCCCGGAAGGACTGGTTTCTAGCCGACCTCCAGCTCGCGGAGGCCGTCACGTCGCTCGCCGGCCAGCCGTCGCTCGCTGTCGCGGCGCTCGATTCATCCGCCCGGTTCTGGGCCTCGCAGCACAACCAGATCAGACTGATGCCGGTGCTCGTCACCCGCGCGGAAACGGAGCTGGCATCGGGCAACGCGGCGGCCGCGACCGCGGACCTTGACCGCGCCCTCGCCTTGCTGAACGAGCAGAGTACCAGTGTCGCAAGCATGACACTCCGGGCTTCGCTGTTGGACGCCGCCCAGCACGTGGTCGACCGCCTGGTCATGCTGCGGGTTCGCTCCGGGCGGCCCGCCGAGGCGCTCGCCGATCTGGAGAGGGTGCGTATCTCCCTGGCTTCGACCCATCGACGCCCGGGAGAGCCGGCGCGGGAGCCGCCGGCTCCCGCCCGCGAGCAGGTGACCGCCGAGTATGCGCTCGTCGGTGACACACTGCTGATATGGACCATCGTCGGCGGCACGGTGCAGCTTGCGCGCTCGACGGTCGATCGCGCCCTCCTGGTTCGGGCGATCGAGCGGGTTCGCGCCGCGCTTGAGCTTCGGGCCGACGAAGCGGCCCTGCTCCCGGATCTCGCCGCCCTGTATGACTGGCTGCTGCGACCCATCGAGCCC
>DATBQV010000007.1:0-1949 GCA_036560625.1 Gemmatimonadales bacterium | reverse complement strand
GATCCCGCCAGGGGAGGCGCGCCCAGGCCGGCTGCGCCACGCGCGCGGCGCGCACCGCCTCGTCCACGTGGCTCGCGCTCGCCGCGGCGAACGTTCCGAGCACGAGCGCCGTGTCGATCGGCGAGCGGTCGACCAGGGGGTCGGCAGGCGTGTCGACCGCGCGTCCCTCGATGTAAAACGGGTGCCGCTTGCCCGCGGTGGCCCGTATGGTCGCGAGCGCCGAGTCGAACTGGGTGTGGAACGCCTCCAGATCGCCGGAGGCCGAGGTGTAGGTGATCTTGCCCGGTGCCGTCGCCGTCATACCGCCTCCACTGCCCTCGTAGCCATCGCCGTTTGCTCGAGCGCGCGGCCGAGCCGCCGGACCAGCTCGCGCACCTCTTCCTCGGTGATCACGAACGGGGGCGCGATCATGACAAGGTCGCCGTTGGTTCCATCGGCCTGCCCGACATTGGGCCAGAGGACGAGCCCCTCGTCCAGCGCCGCCGCCGCGAGCCGTTCGGCGACGCTCGCGGCCCGCGGGAACGGCGCGCGAGTTTCCACATCCGCAACGACCTCGACCGCGGCTAACAGCCCCCGGCCCCGAATGTCGCCGACGTGCGGCAGACCCCGCAGCGCCTGCAGCTCCCGCTGCAGCACCAGCCCCATCTGGGCCGAGCGATCGATCAGGCCGTGCTTCTTGAGATAGCGCACCGCCGCGAGCGCGCCGGCGGTGAGCACTGGGTGGTGGGAATAGGTCTGTGCGTGCATCAGGCTGCCCGAGCCCTTGGCTAACCGGTCGACCAGTCGATCCGGAGCCACCAGCGCGGAGATCGGGGCGTAACCGCCACCCAGACCCTTCCCCAGCGTCATCAAGTCGGGTACGACGCCGAACGGCTCGATGGCGGCCCAGGTGCCGGTGCGGCCGGCCCCGGTCAGCACCTCATCGGCGACGAAGAGCACCTCGTGCCGGTCGCAGATTTCGCGGATCCGCCGGAAGTAGTCGGCGTGGGGCACCGTCGCGCCGCTCGAAGAGCCACCCACCGGCTCCGCGATGAACGCGGCGACGGTCTCGGGCCCGAGCCTGAGGATCGCCTGCTCGACCGCGGAACCATCGCAGGCGGGACAGAGGGGCGGGCGGCCGTGGCAGGCGCAGCGATACGAGTAGGGTGCCGGGACGCGGGTGACGTCGACCAGCCACTCGCGGAAGTAGGTCTTGTAGTGCTCCCGGGCCGATGCGCTGAGTGCCAGCAGGGTATTCCCGTGGTAGGCGGGCGCCAGGGCCACGATCCGGTGCTTGCCCGGCTTGCCGCCCTCGACCCAGTACTGCCGCGCGAATTTGAGCGCGGCCTCGACCGCCTCCGACCCGCTCGACAGCGGATAGACCCGGTTGAGGTCGCCGGGGGACAGCGCGGCGACCTCGGCCGAGAGCTCTTCGACGGCCTGGTGGGTGAACGTCGTCCCGTTGACGTAGCTCACGCGGCTCGCCTGCTGGGCCATCGCCTCGCCGATTTCGGCGAGTCCGTGCCCCAGCGTGGCCACGAACGCTCCCCCGCATGCGTCCAGGTAGCGTTTCCCGGTCTCGTCGACCAGCCAGCACCCTTCGCCGCGAATGATTAACGGCAGGCGCTTATTGAGCTTACGGTAGAAGACGTGCCCCAGCGGATATTTGTGCTCGGCCATCGCGGCGACCGTGGAAAAGACAGTGAACAGTAAACAGTAAACGGTGAACAGGGGAAGATCGTGAACCGGGAACAGGGAGCGCTGGACGGGGGCTCCCTGTTCACGGTTCACCGTTCACTGCAGTTCACACTCCCGCTGGCTGCGGCGGTGCAATCGCCGCCTCAAGATCCGAGTAGTCGGGATCCGCAAGCTCGGTGTAGACCGGGTTGGAGAGATACCGCTCGCCAAAGTCGGCCGTGATCGAGACGATGAGCTTTCCTTTGTTCTCCGGCCGCTTCGCCAGCTGGAGC
>DATBQV010000006.1:0-4756 GCA_036560625.1 Gemmatimonadales bacterium | reverse complement strand
GCGCGGCATTGGGGGCTTCGGCGCGAACGCCCGGCTGCACACGGAGAAAGTCCTCCGCCTCTCGCTCGATCTGCCGCTCATCATCGAGTGTGTCGACACCGAGGAGAAGATCCAGTCGATCCTGCCGGAGCTGGACGGCATGATCGGCGGCGGGCTGATCACCCTCGAGCGGGCGCACGTAATCGTGTATCGCCCTCACGATGAGGGTGAACGGTGAACCGTGAACGGTGAACGGGGAGCTCGCTTCCCCTCGAGCCCGTTCGACGCGCTCGCCGATATCCCCAACGCGGCCCAGCCGCTGCCCGGCCTGGTCACTGGTGGCCAACCGACAGAGGCCCAGTTCCAGGCTTTTCGTGCCGCGGGCGGCGAGGTGGTACTCGACATTCGCGGGCAACGGGAGCCCAGGCCGCTGGACGAAGTCGCGGTCACCGGGCGACTCGGCCTCGAGTATAGGGTCGTGCCGGTGGTCGCCGGTACCGTGACCGATGCTACGCTGGAGGCGATCCTGGGCGCGCTGCGCGAGGCGCGGAACCGGCCTACGCTGTTCCACTGCGCCAGCGGCAACCGGGTGGGCGCCGCATTGATCCCCTACCTCATGCTGGACCACGGGATGGAGGAGGAGGACGCGGTGCAGCAGGCGCGCCGGGTAGGCCTCACCAGCGCTGAGCTGATGGCGTGGGGGATCGACTACGCACGACGCCAGAGACAGTGAGAAGTGAGAGGTAAGAGGTAAGAGGTGAGAAGTGAGAAGGGGGCTCCGTTGAACACGGGGCCCCCCTCCTCCTTCTCACTTCTCACCTCTCACTTCAGTTTCACCTCTCACCGGCTGTTACCGCCGCCGGCTGCTGCCCCCGCCTCCGCCTCCCCCGCCGCCACGCGAGCCGCCGCCTTCGCCGCGGGACCGGGACTCCGAGGGGTGCGATTCCGCGCGCGGCGCGGGCTCGCTGCGCTCCATCCGCGGAGCGGGTTGACTCCGCTCCATCCGCGGAGCTGCCTCGCCGCGTTCCACGCGAGCGGGAGCGGAACCCTCCATCCGGCGGGACTCGATGTTCGGACGCGATGCCGGCCGGTCGTCATCGGCGCGACGGGCCTCGTAGGAGCGCGGCGCGACGACGCGGGCACGCTCATAGCCGCTCCGATCGGCGGCGGCGCTGACGCCTTCATCCCGGCCACGGGACTCGACGACCGTAGAGCGCGCCGGACGGGCTTCCGGCACTCCGGTCATCTCGCGCGACCGATCACCCGCGCGTCGGGGGCTCTCCACGCGCCCGCCCGCCCGATCGGAGACCCGCCCGGCCCACGTCTCCGTCCGGTCGACCGCGCGACGAGCCACCGGCCCGCTGGCGGTTTCGACTGGACTGATCACCCCGCGCGGCCGGGTCGACTCGATGCGCGCCGGCGTCATGTCCGGTGCGCGGCGGCGCATCGCGGCATCCGTCGTGGCAACCGTTCCACGAACCGGCGTCGCGGTGGGCATCCGGGCCGGCGCGACCGCGCCGCGGCCAAACCCGCTCCGGTAACCCGACGCGAGCGCGGCCGACGAGCCGACGGTTGCCTGGCGCCCGCGCCACCACTCGAAGCCGCCGCGAGCCAGCGGATCGCCCCCGCGCTGCCGCCACGGGGTCGCGAAGAAGCCGCCGTGGAACGGCCGGGTCGGGAAGAACGCGACCGGGAACGGCCGGAACGGACGCGGGTAGTAGTAGCCCGGGTAGAACGGGTAGTAATAGGCCGGGTAGAACGGCGAATAGAAGAAGGGCGAGTAATAGAACGGCGAAAAGAACGGATTGTAGAAGAACGAATGGCGCCGGCCGAAGCCCAGGCCGATGAAGACGCTCGTCCCGCCGTAGTAGGGGTAGCCGGCATCGTAGGCGTAGTTGTACCCGCCGTCGTCGTAGAGCGTCGCATTGGGCGACCCGTACACCACGTTCTCGAAGACGTCGTACTGGAGCACGTCATAATCGAAGTCCGCGCCGGCGAGCCGACGGACGAAATCACTGAGGTCGTTCTCGGGCTTGTCGGAAAGTCTTACGTTGTCCAGGGCCGAGAAATCCCAGTGGTCGCCGACCGCGTAGCCGTCAAAGCGGAACGGAGCGCGCGACACAGCGGCGTACACCGTTCCTGAGCCGGAGCGGTTGGAAACCGTGAATCCCTCGCGTCCGCCGCGGCCGACGATCCGGTACGTCTTGCCCCCGCGAACCTGGTTGTCTTCCCCGGGATCGAGCGGGAACAGGACGCGGAGCCGGCCGTCGGTGTCCACGTTGAGCACGAGGAGATACCCGTCTTCACGGGTCTTGACCTGCACCTTGGCTTGATCGCCCCGCTCGAACCGGCCGTCGTTATTCAGCCAGATCCGGATTGCGGGATCGTCCTGTTGCACGGCAGCCGGCGCGGTTGCGGCAGGCGGGCCGGCAAGAACGAATGCGGATAGAAGCAACGAGGAGAGCATGGAACCTCCAGACGACCTCTTTAATCTATTGATGCGCAGAGCAGCCGGCGAGTCAAGTGCGGCTGGAAGCGAGCACCGTGCCACTCCGTAACGGCCAGACCCGACATTGACTTAGGGTAACAGGAGCCCGCCCCACGTCCTGCAACAAGTACACGCGGCGCGACCCTCTGGTTCCCCCTCAGGCTTTGCTGGTCTCCCGCCCGCCGTTCCACCGATGCCAGTACATGCGCATTTCGCTCAGCTTGCCCCCGTCGGTCTCGCAGAAGATGGCCCCCCTCGCCTCCACCCACTCCCCCGTCCGACGGCGTCGATAGGTGCACTTGAATTCGGTCGAAAACCACGGGCCGGCACTGTAAATCTCTCCGGATGTGAAGGAGATCTCCGACTGGTGGTAGGGTACGTCGTTCCAGTAGGACCGGATGGCGTCCCTTCCGTTAAGCGACGAAGAGAACGGGGTTTCCACGAAGACGGCGTCCGGGGAAAAGACCGACAGAAGCAGCTCGACATCCCCCCGGGTCCATCCGGCTCCGAAGGTGTCGATGAGGCTTCGCCCCAGGGCCCGGGTGGCCTCGGACGTCTCGGCAAGTGGCGTCATCTCTGTAAGATACTCGATGGATCGGTGACGTAGGTTTCGAAGAATCCGGCCCCGGAGTCGGCCACTACAGCGCCGCCCACGCGACCGGCGACCGAAAACCGCCCCCGCATCTGGAGAAAATGGCGGTCCAGCCCCGCGCTCCGTACCCGACTCGCGAGAGCATCCTGAACCACCACCGACAGCCGCACAGTGTCCGCGTCGCGAGCAGCGACGAGCTGGAAGCGCTCCGGGGCCGCGACATGTGGCGCGTCCGCCGCGGCACGCTCGCCCGCGTAGCGGATAGCGCGGAACCGAAGCACCTGACGGACGCCGAGCGAGTCCACCAGGCTCAGGAAGAGGGGCGACGACCCCGCATCGTCGGGGCGGCGCACGCCGCCGTAGAGAAGGGCCAGCGACGTTCCACGGGCGGCGCCCCACTCCCAGGTGACGTCCCGCCACACGCCCCAGTTGTGGTCGTGATAGGCCGGCGCTGACTCTACCCGACGGCACTTGCCCGCCACGCACAGCGTGCCACTCGCGTCGGCGACGAGGCCGGGGACCACGTAGCCGGAGAGGAAATCGTCGGCTCGGAGCTCGACCGGCGGGAAGTAGGCGTTGGTCCGTGGGCGGATTTCGAGCTCCACCCGGGCTTCGCCTTCAGGGCCGGGCGCACGAGCCGACACGTGATACACACCGTCCCGTTGTCGTACGGCGCTGGAAGCCAACGCGAGGTCCGCACCCGCGGTGTCCAGGGACACGTCCGTAGGGGGCACGTCCGCGCGGAAGCGCTGGTAGCGTCCGTCCGCGCGACGCCGAGTGATGAGCACCTGGCCGCCCCAGCGCCCGGCCTTCACTTCGCCGCCGACCAGCAGCGTCACGTACCACCACTCGTCGGGGCTGACGACGACGTTGAAGTACTGCCACTCGCCCCAGGTCGAGTCGGGCACCGGCGGCAAGTGAAACCGGTCCAGCTCGTCGTAGAGTTGCTGAGGTGACGGGGCGATCCAGGCGGAATCCGCAGCTTCGTCGGACCAGCGGCCCTCACGAATGTCCAGCGCGGCTCCCACGAGAACCGCTCTGCTGGGGATCTCGCCACCCGCCCGCACGGCGACGGGTGCGCCGCCGTTCTGCTTCCGCACGTAGAGCAGCTTGCCTTCGATTGCCGGTGCCACGGCGGCGACCAGCGCCCGGTACCGGGGTCCGCCAAGCAGTTGGCGCGAGACGAAACGGGCTCGGTCGATTCCGAAGAACATCCCGCTCACGCCGCCGGTCCGCATCGCCTCGACGTCGATGCCCTGCGGCAGCACGGTCACCTCGCCACCGCCGACGAGCGCCACGTCCCGCGACTGATCCAGCATCGCTTCGCCCACGGAGAGCAGCACGATCATCACGCCGACGCCCAGCCCAAAACCGAAGAGGAGGAACGCCGAGCGGCGCTTCTTCACCCAGAGGTGGCGGAAGGCAAGCGTTGGGATCATGGCCCGTTGAAACGGTGAACGGTGAACGGTGAACCGTCAACGGGGGCTTCGGCGAGCCAGCGGTCCGCCTGTTCACTGTTCACTGTTTACCGTTCACTGGTTTACTACCATCCCATCCAGCATGTGGACAACCCTCCCCGCCTCCGCCGCCAGCCGATCATCATGGGTGACGACGACGAGCGTGGTCCCGTCGGCGTTGAGGCGGCGAAACAACTCGAGCACGTCCTGGCCGGTCGCGGCGTCCAGCTCGCCTGTGGG
>DATBQV010000005.1:0-5318 GCA_036560625.1 Gemmatimonadales bacterium | reverse complement strand
ATGAACCGACGCATCTTCGGATTCCACCGGCGGGTCTGGTGGCCGAAGTGGACGCCGGCCTCGAGCAGGTCTTGCAGTTGCGGCTGTGCCATGCGGGCGTGCGAATCCTTCCTCGTTAGGGTTGTGCGTCCGTCGCCTTCGTTTCCGGCCCCGACCCCGAAGGGCACCCCGGGTCCGGATCCAGCGACGTGTGAGATAGCCGGTCTAACGCTTCGAGAACTGGAAGCGCTTCCGGGCGCCGGGCTGACCCGGCTTCTTCCGCTCGACCGCGCGCGGATCGCGGGTCAGGAGCCCCGCGGTGCGGAGCTTGGCCCGATGCTGCGTGTCCGCCTCGATGAGCGCCCGGGCCACGCCGAGGCGCATGGCGCCAGCCTGCCCCGCCTGTCCGCCGCCGTTCACGTGAGCGCGCACGTCGAAGGCGCCGAGCGTGTCGGTCGCGGTGAACGGCTGCTGGATGTGCTGCACCAGGGACGGCCGCGGGAAGTAATCGCCGAGCGTGCGGCCGTTGATGTCCCACTTTCCGGTGCCGGGCGTGAGGTACACGCGGGCCACGCTGGTCTTGCGCCGGCCCACTGCCTGCCACCGGAACGTCGGAGTTGCCGTCATGCGGTCACCTTGGCCGGGCCGAGAGTGTAGGGCTTGGGCTGCTGGGCGGCATGCGGATGCTCGGCACCCGCGTACACCTTGAGCTTGCCCCGAAGCTTCTGTTTGGCGAGCGAGTTCTTCGGCAGCATGCCGAAGACCGCCTTCTCGATCACGCGCTCGGGATGCCGGGCGAGGACATCACGGGCCACGGTGAAGCGCTCGTGGCCCATGTAGCCCGTGTGCCGGAAGTAGCGCTTCTGGTCGAGCTTCCGTCCCGTGAGGCGGACCCGCTCGGCGTTCACAACGATGACGAAGTCGCCGCCATCCATGTGCGGAGTGAACGTTGGCTTGTGCTTGCCGCGGATGAGCTGGGCCACGGCGCTCGCGAGCCGCCCGAGCGGCACATCGGCCGCATCGACGACGTGCCAGTCGTGCTGGAGATCAGCCGGCCTGGCGGTGAAAGTCTTCATGCGCTACAGAGTCCCGGGGTTCCGTGGAGACGGGTCAAAACAAGACAGACTCGAAAGATAGCCCGCGCTCTGAGGTCGGGTCAAGAGGCGATGAAAGGAGCCGGCCGGAGCCAGATAGGGCTTGACCAATCGGCCGATTCTTCCCTCTTTAGAAGCGATCCGGAATCACCCGATCCAGTGACCTGGGGCACGCCGCTGGGGAAACTTGGCGCACCTGCCCCGGGCGATGTGGAGCACGGGGTAAACCGCCCCGGTGTGGGGCGGTTGTTACAGGGGCGCACGTTGCATTGGCGCGACCGCCTCGGTAAAACCGGGTGTGGCCAGCAACGGTAACTCCATGTCCCACAAGGCAGAACGCATATTGAGGGACATCCGGTCCGCAGCTTGCGGAAGGGATCGTAAGGCTTCCCTTCATTAGGGCCACCGTTAGGCTACCTGACAATTCCGATCGGGGGTTTCATGCGCGCTCTCCTCGCAAGACTGCGCAGGGCGAACTCGGGCCAGGGCGCGGTCGAGTACGCGCTCCTGATCGCGTTGATTGCGATCGGCCTGGTGTTCGCCCTGCGGGTGTACCGAAACAGCATCGGCAACAGCTACAACACGACCGCGTGCACCATGAACAATGCCCGCACACAGCCGCGCTACGGCGTGAGCGGGTCCGCGCCCGCGAACTGCGTCAGCGCCAACGGCGGGAACGGCGGGAACAACAACAATAACGGCAACAACAACAACGGGAATGGCAACGGCAACAACGGGAATGGCAACGGCAACAACGGGAACGGCAACGGCAACAACGGGAACGGCAACGGCAACGGCGGCAACCGCGGCAACAACGACAACGGGTTCAACTTCGGTGGCTTCGGTGGCTTCGGTGGCGACGATTAGGTAAGTCGCCGTTTCGTTCGACGATTTCAACAGCGACGCGCACGGCCCCGCGGAGTTCCGCGGGGCCGTTGCACTTCCGGGTGTCGGCCGGCCTCGAGCGTCAGCCAGCCTCGAACTCGACCAGCGCCTGCCCCTTCTCCACCGCCTGTCCGGCGCGCACGAGGACCGCCCGAACCCGGCCCCCGGCGGGCGAGCGGAGCTCGTTCTCCATCTTCATGGCCTCGAGTACCAGCACGCCACCACCAGGCGCGACGAGCTGCCCGGGCTCGACCTCCAGCCGCACCACCAGGCCCGGCATCGGCGCCTTGAGCACGCCTCCGGTGACCTGGCGGCCGGACGCCGCGGCGAGCGACCGAATGTGGCGCGTCCGCTCGTCCACCACCTCGATCTCACACCGCTCGCCGCCGGACGCCAACGCCCAACGCCCGTTCCCGATGAGCGTGATCGCCAGGGCGCGCTGCCTCCCTTCCACCGTGAGCATGCGGATCGGCGTCCCCGGCACGGCCCGAATCGACGCGTGCCCGGAAACGCCGTCGACCACCACCCGGTCACCGTCGACCTCGACCGTGATCTGCCGGCCGCGAACCTCCACGTAGTACTTCATACCCGGTCCAGCACCGCGACGGTCTCAACGTGTGCCGTCTGCGGGAACAGGTCGAACGCGCGCGCCTCCACCAGCCGGAACCCCGAACCCAGCCGCACGATATCCCGAGCGAGCGTCGCCGGGTCGCAGGAGACGTAGACGATCCGGCGCGGCCGGCCGGCGGCAATCGCCGCGGTGACGGCCGCCTCCATGCCGGTTCGAGGCGGATTCGTCAGCACGAGATCCGGCGGCTCGAGACGACCCACGGTGGCTTCGGCCGGGCCGGCGTGCCGGCGGGCCGCGGGCCCGGCGCCTTCCGCGTGGGCGACCGCCCTCTGGTCCCGCTCGACGCTTTCCACTCTGGCGCCGGCAGCGGCCAGCACCGCGGTGGTTTCGCCGATGCCGGCATACAGGTCCCACACCTCGGCGTCATGAACCGGGCCGAGCCGGTCCACGGCGAACGCGCGCACGCGGTCACCCATCGCCGGGTTGACCTGCTCGAAGACCGGCGCCGGCGCGCCGTTGGCCCGACCCGCGAGCACTCGGGCGACGCCGCCCTCCGGCCGCCACCAGAGCGCCGTCGGGACGTGGGCGCGGTCCAGCTCCGCCGCGAGCATCGGGGCCTGGGTCCACACCGTGGTTCCGCGCACGTTCGCGATGACGTGCCGGCCACCCGCGCGGTCGAGCCGCAGCACGAGACGATCGAGCCCGGGCGGCATCAGCGCGCGTTGCCGGCGCAGCACCGTCCACAGCTCCATCAGCGGTTCCGCCGCCAGGTGGCAGCGATCGAGCTGGAAGACGGCGTCTGGACGATCCAGCGGATGCAGCCCAATGCGCCGGCCGTCCGGGGTGGCTGCGAGCGTGAGCTTCGAGCGATAGCCGAACTCGTGCTCGGCCGGCTCGAGCAGAGGATCCGGCACATCGAGCCGGCCCAGGCGTCGGAGCGCATCCCCTACGAAGGCCGCGCGGGCCGTTCGTTGCACCGGCGCGGCGACGTGCTGGAGCTGGCAGCCGCCGCAGTCATCGGCGGTGTAGTGCGCGCAACGAGGCTCGACCCGGTCCGGGCTCGGCTCCAGGATGGCCGCGACGCGCGCCCGGGCGAACCGGCGTGACGGCTTGAGATCGCGCAGCGCGACAAGCTCGCCCGGCGCCGTGCGCGGCACGAAGACCACCCGCCCGTCCGCCAGGTGGCCGACGCCGTCGCCGCCGGCGGCGAGACGCTCGATCCGAACCGGGGGCGCCGTCATCGCAGGCCTTCGAGGCGAGCCTGGCGCGCCCAGGCGGCGGCGGTCGGCGCGCCGTCACCGACCTGGGGCCGCCGCACCTGGCGGGCCTCGTCTTCAGCGAGCGCCGCGGCGATCGCGAGATCGCGATCGAGGCCGGGATCGGGCGCGGGCTCGAGCAGGTCGGTTCGCCGGTCGAGAAACTGGATATCGATATCGCCCGCGCGAAACGCCGGGTCGGCAAGGAGTCGCCGATGGAAGCCCTGGTTGGTCGCGACGCCGACCAGCGTCAGCTCATCCAGCGCCCGGGCCATGCGCTCGATGGCGCGGATCCGGTCCGGCGCCCAGACGATGAGCTTCGCGAGGAGCGAGTCGTAGTAGAGGGTGACCTCGTCGCCGGTCTCGACCGCGGAATCCCACCGGACACCCGGTCCCCCGGGGACATGCAGGTACTCCACCCGCCCGGTGGAGGGAAGAAAGCCGTTGGAGGGATCCTCGCTCGTGATCCGGCACTCGATGGCCCAGCCGCGGGGCTCGAGCGGTCCGGGCGCGACCCGCATCGGCAGGCCCTGCGCGATACGCAGCTGCTCGCGCACGAGGTCGATCCCGTAGGTCAGCTCGGTGACGGGATGCTCGACCTGGATGCGGGTGTTCATCTCCAGGAAGTGAAACCCGTCGGCGCCAAGGAGGAACTCGCAAGTGCCGGCGCCGCGATAGCCCACGGCCTGACCGGCGGCCACGGCGGCCGCCCCCATGGCCGCGCGCAGCGACGGCGTCACGGCGAGGGAGGGGGCCTCCTCGACCAGCTTCTGGTGGCGCCGCTGGATCGAGCACTCACGCTCGCCGAGGTGCACTGTGCGCTCGTGGTCGGCGAGGATCTGGATCTCCACGTGACGCGGGGCCACGATGAACTTCTCCAGATAGACCGCCGCATCGCCGAACGCCTTCCGCGCTTCAGAGGCCGCCGCCGCGAGGGCCCCCGCCAGCTCGGCCTCGACCCGGACCACCCGCATCCCCTTCCCGCCCCCACCGGCCGCGGCCTTCACCATCACGGGGAAACCGATCTCGCGCGCGAGTGCGAGCGCGACCGCGGGGTCGGCAACCGGCGCGCTCGCCCCGGGAACGATGGGCACGCCGGCGGCAGCCATGCGGCGCCGGGCCTCGGTTTTGTCGCCCATGGCGCGGATGGCCGCCGGCGGCGGGCCGATCCAGACGAGCCCCGCCCGCTCGACCGCCTCCGCGAACGCGGCGCGTTCCGCCAGAAATCCGTAGCCGGGATGCACCGCATCGGCACCGGTCACGGCGGCGGCCTCGAGGAGCCGATCGATGACGAGATAGCTCTCGGCGGCGGGGGCCGGCCCGATCGGGACGGCACGGTCGGCGGCGCGGACGTAGGACGCGGTGCGGTCGGCGGCGGAGTGGACCGCGATTGCTTCGAGTCCCTCTTCGTGGCAGGCGCGGACGATGCGGAGTGCGATCTCGCCGCGGTTGGCGATCAGCACCGACTTCACAGCGGGATATTGCCGTGCTTCCTGGGCGGGTTCCGGTCGCGCTTGGTGGCCAGGACGCGCA
>DATBQV010000004.1:0-6465 GCA_036560625.1 Gemmatimonadales bacterium | reverse complement strand
CTCCAGCGGATCATCGTGCCGCAGGACGTGTCGCTCGTAGCCGCGAACGCCGCGGCTGCCAAGGCCCTGGGCGACACCTCGGGCGCCTTGCTCGAGGCGAAGCTGCAGATCCGGACCTTCGTGAAGTCCGGCGCCGGCGCGCCGGAAGGAGAGAGCAGTGGCACCTAGGCGCCTCATGGCCCTCCTCGTCGCCGCCGGTCTTGGTCTTGCGAGTGCCGCGGCCGCGCAGCAGAAGGGCGTCGACGTGGGCGCGGTGAAGGCCCGCCCCGATACCGGCAAGAAGGCCCAGGCCGCGGCCGCGCCGGCCGACTCGACGTCGGCCGAGCCGACCGAGACGGCGGTGATGCGCGAGACCTTCAGCTACGGGGGCGCGTCCCGCGATCCGTTCGCCTCGCTGATCAAGAGCGCGCGCTCGGGCCCGGAGATCACCGACCTCCTGCTGGTCGCGATCTACGAGGACCTCCGTTACTCCGGCAACAGCGTCGCGGTCCTGCGCGAGAAGACCAGCGGCAAGCGCTACAAGCTCCGCCAGGGCGAGCAGGTCGGCCGCCTGCGGGTCTCGCAGGTCCGCTCAAAGGACGTGGTGTTCACGATTCAGGATTTCGGCTACGAACGGCAGGAAACTCTTTCGCTCCGCAAGCAGGAGGACGTGACGCCATGACACGTATGCATCGTGTGCTGCTGGCCGCCGCCGCGCTGCTCGGCCCGCTCACCCCGGCTTATGCCGAGGGCGGCCCTGGTGGCGGCGAGGTGACGGGCGTAAGCGTCCTCCCCGCGCCCGGCAAGGCCGAGGTCGTCATCAATGTGCGCGGCGCCGTTCAGATCCGCGACTTCATGCTCCACGCGCCCGACCGCCTCGTGCTCGATGTGGTCGGCGCCACCCTCTCCGCGCGCGGCGCCCAGTACGACGGGGTGAACCGTGGCGGGGTGGTCAACCTGCGCTACTCCCAGTTCCGTCCCGACGTCGTGCGCATCGTGCTCGACCTCGACGGAGTGAGGGACTACAAGCTGGCCCGGGCCAACGACGAGGTGCGGGTGAGCTTCGGCAGCGAAAAGGTCTTCTCCGCGTGGTCGTCCGGTAGCGGTGTGGCGCTCGCCACGGCCGTGGCCGACGCCACCGGCGACGTCGTGACGCCGCCGCCCGCGCGCGAGCCCGAGGTCAGGCTGACGCAGGCCAGGAACCAGACCTCCCTGTCCCGGACCGAGCAGCCCCGCATCACGGTGACCTGGGACCGCGCGAGCATCGCGGACGTGGTGGCCGGCTTCGCCGCCTTCAGCGGCCGGACCATCATTCTCGGCAAGGACATCAAGGGCGAGGTCAGCGCGGAGATCAAGAATCAGCCGTGGGACCAGGCCTTCCAGGCGATCCTCGCGACGCAGGGCCTCTCGGCCACCGAGATGTCGGGCGGAATCATCCGCGTCGATGCCCCGGCGGCGCTCGCGGCGCTCGACTCCCTCGAGCCGCTCGAGTCGCGCCAGGTGCCGATCAACTACACCCCGCTGGCGCAGATCACCAAGTCGGTCGAGACCCTGCTGACCAAGGGCCGGGGCCGCGTGGTCGCCGACTCCGCCTCGAGCAGCCTGATCGTGACCGACACCCGCAGCCGGATCGACGATGTGACCCGGTTCGTGTCCAACCTGGACAAGAAGACGCCGCAGATCCTGATCAAGGCCAAGATCATCTTCGTGGACCGGACCGACCTCGATCGGCTCGGCCTGCGCTACGACCTCGGGTCGACGAACCAGTCGTACAGCACGCTCGTGAACCGCCCCGCGCCGGTCAACGGCGTCCCGTTCTTCCCGCCGCCGGGTGAAAACGGCGCCGGTATCGTGGACCTCGGCGGCAACACGCTGTCGCTCATCGGCAACGCCAGCGGTCCCGTGGCCAACGCCGCGCTGAGCCTGGTCTTCTCTACCGTCATCGGCGGCAGCACGCTCACCTCGTTCCTGAGCGCGCTGCAGCAGCAGCAGCTCGCCGACATCCAGGCCGAGCCGACCATCAGCACGCTGGACAACCGCAAGGCGGACATCCTCGTGGGTGAGGAAACGCCGGTACCGGGCGCCCCGCCGGCGCAGGGCTCGGCGGTCGCGGTGCAGCAGACCCAGTTCAAGGAAACCGGTATCCGCCTCACGGTGACGCCGCACGTTACCAACAGCGGCCAGATCCTGATGCAGCTCCGGACCGAGCGCTCGGCCGTGCAGAACCTGCCGGCGTCGCAGTTCGGGTTCAACTTCACGAAGCAGACCACCGAGAACCAGCTGCTCGTCAACGACGGCGAGACGGCGGTCATCGGCGGCCTCACCATCACCGAAGTGAACCGCACCCGGTCGGGCATCCCGCTGCTCTCGCAGCTGCCGATCATCGGCGGGCTCTTCAGCACGACGGAAAACTCCGAGCGCCGCCGGGATCTCATGATCCTCGTGACGCCCCGAGTGGTGGACGACGCCTCCAGCGTGAACTGACTCGGGGCTTGGCCGGGGACGGCCGATCCGGGTAGCTTCGAGCCCGACCCTGGCGTCGGGCTCGTGCTTTGGTAGGTATGACGTGGGGGTTGGGGGTAAGAGGTGAGAGGTAAGAGGTGAGAGGGCCTTCCCCTCTCACCTCTCACTTCTTACCTCTCACTCAGGGAAGGAGCGTCGGTTTGCGGCTGAAGTTCGTCACCGCCGGGGAATCCCACGGCAAGGGTCTCGTCGCCGTCGTCGAAGGGCTGCCCGCGGGGCTGCCCGTTACCGCCGACTGGGTCGACCAGGACCTCGGCCGCCGGATGCTCGGCTACGGCCGCGGCGCCCGCATGAAGATCGAGCGGGACCGGGTCGAATTCCTCTCCGGCATCCGCGCCGGTGAGACGCTCGGCTCGCCGGTGGCGATGCTGGTCCGGAACCGGGACTGGGAGAACTGGGAGGACGTCATGGCGGCCGAGGGCACGCCGGGCGACCTCCGCCGCCGCCGCGTCACCCGCCCGCGCCCGGGACACGCCGATCTCGTGGGCGTGCTCAAGTACGATCGCCTCGACGCCCGCGACATTCTGGAGCGTGCCAGCGCCCGGGAGACCGTCGCCCGCGTGGCGGCCGGTGCCCTCGCCCGGCGCCTGCTCGACGAGTTCGGCGTGGACGTCGGAAGCCACGTCGTGTCCATCGGCGGCATCCGGGCCTCCACGCCGGCCGCGCTTCCTCGCCCGCTCAACGCCGCCGCCGACCGTTCCGAGATCCGCGTGCTCGATTCCGCGATCGAGACCGAGATCATCGCCCGGATCGACCGCGCCAAGAAGGACGGCGACACGCTCGGCGGTGAGATCGAGGTCGTGGCGCGTGGGCTGGTCGTCGGGCTCGGCAGTCACGTGAGCTGGGACCGCAAGCTCGACGCGCGCCTCGCCGGCATCCTGATGTCGATCCCCGCCGTAAAAGGCGTCGAGATCGGGCTGGGCTTCGAGGCGGCGCGCCGGCCCGGATCCGCGGTGCACGACCCGATCGGCGCGGACCCGATGGCCGCACCGGCCGGCGCCGCCGGCAGCCCACCGGTCCCCGGCAACCCGCGCGGCGGTTTCGCCCGCAGCACCAACAATGCGGGCGGGCTCGAGGGTGGCACGACGACGGGCGAGCCGCTGGTGGTCCGCGTCGCCATGAAGCCGATCTCGACCCTGATGTCGCCGCTGCCGACGGTGGATCTCGCCTCTGGCGCGCCGGCGAGCGCGCAGAGCGAGCGCTCGGACGTGACCGCGGTCCCGGCCATGGGCGTCATCGCGGAGGCCCTCGTGGCGATCGTGCTCGCCGATGCCATGGTCGAGAAGTTCGGCGGCGACAGCCTCGGCGAGCTGAAGCGCAACGTGGCGGGATACGTCGCCGCGCTTGGCGCGCGCTGGACCGCGCTCAGGTCGGAAGGCGTCGAGACCGGATGAGCCGGCGCCACATTCTCCTGGTAGGCCTGCCCGGCTCGGGAAAGACCACCATCGGTCGCCTCGTCTCTGAAAAGCTGGCGGCCCCCCTGATCGACGTGGACAACCTGCTGGTGCGCCAGATGGGGATGCCGGTCGCTCAAATCTTCGGCAAGGTGGGTGAGGCGGAGTTCCGCCGGATGGAGCGCGACGCGGTTCGCGCGGCCTGCACCGGAGGGCCCGGGGTGATCGTCCCCGGCGCCGGATGGGCCGCGCAGGAAGGCGAGCTCGAGGCGGCCCGGGAGAGCAGCTGCATCATCTATCTTCGCTGCCAGCCGAGCACCGCGGTCAAACGGACCGAAGGAGGCGAGGCCCGACCACTCCTCACGTCGGATCCGCTCGGTCAGATGCGCACCCTGCTCCAGGAGCGGGAGGCCCACTACCTGCGGGCGGAGCACCAGCTCCCCACCGACGGTCGGACGGCCGAGGTCACCGCTGACGAGGTCGTCAAGTTGGCCAAGGAAACGGCTGGATGGGCGTAACACATTTGACGACAAGCGGTTATGGCAATCGTCCTTGCCATCGGGGAACCGCCTGCGTTTCTTAACCGGTTCGACGTTGACCCGGAGATGACCGGGTCCGATACCGTGAAGGCCATGTCAAAGCCGAAAACCAAGCGAACGACGGACAAGAAAACGCGGCCCCTTGCCAAGGACGCCGCCGCCGCGGAGAAGGCATCGAAGGCCACGCCGACCGCAGCGGCAGCGCCGCGCCCGAAGGCTGCCCGGACCCCGACGGCCAAGGCACGGCCGCGGCGCCGGGGAGAGGCGCTTGTCATCGTCGAGTCGCCGACCAAAGCGAAAACGATCGGGAAGTACCTCGGGCCCGGTTACGCCGTGAAGGCGACGATCGGGCACGTACGGGACCTGCCCACCCGCAAGCTCGGGGTGGAGATCGACGGAGGTCGGTTCACGCCCGAGTATGTCATCATCAAGGGCAAGAACCAGACGCTCACCGACATCAAGAAGGCCGCCAAGGCCGCGAGCGAGGTCTACCTCGCGACCGACCCGGACCGAGAGGGCGAGGCGATCGCCTGGCACGTGGCGAGCCAGCTCGACGGCAACCTCCCCATGCACCGCGTGCTCTTCCACGAGATCACGAAGGACGCGATCCACGAGGCGATGCGGAATCCGGGGACCATCGACGAGCAGAAGGTGAACGCCCAGCAGGCCCGCCGCATTCTCGACCGACTGGTCGGCTACAAGGCGAGCCCCCTTCTATGGAAAGCGATCAAGACGGGCCTGTCCGCGGGTCGGGTCCAGACGGTCGCGCTGCGACTCCTGGTCGAGCGCGAGCGGGAGATCCGGGCCTTCAAGCCGCAAGAGTACTGGACGATCGAGGCCGAGTGCGCCAAGGGCGGCCAGAGCTTCGAGGCGTCGCTCCATAAGCTCGACGGCCATAAGCCCCAGCTCCATTCCGCGGCGGACGCTCAGGCGGTCGTGGACGCGGTGAAGGCGCTCCCGTTCGTGGTGACGAGCGTCGAGCGGAAACAGCGGCGCAAGCGACCTGCCGCGCCGTTCACCACCAGCACGCTCCAGCAGGAGGCGGCCAAACGACTCGGCTTCTCCTCCCGCCGCACCATGCGCGCGGCCCAGGACCTCTACGAGGGCGTGGATATCGGTGAGGAGGCCGTCGGCCTGATCACCTATATGCGGACCGACTCGGTGCGGGTCTCGGACGCGGCGATCGCGTCGGTGCGGGACTTCGTCAAGAAGGGTTACGCGAAGGCCTACCTGCCCGAAGCCCCGAACAGCTACTCCGCCAAGAAGAACGCCCGGGTGCAGGATGCCCACGAGGCCATCCGGCCGACCGACGTTCGCCGCCGGCCCGAGGACGTCCAGGCCTATCTTGAGCCCGACCAGTTCCGGCTGTACCAGCTGATCTGGCAGCGCTTCGTGGCGTCACAGATGACGCCGGCCGTCTACGACGTGACCGTGGTGGACTTCGACCTCGGCCGCTACCTGTTCCGGGCGACCGGCTCGGTCATGATCTTCGACGGCTATCACACGCTCTACATCGAGGGTCACGAGGCCGAAGAGGGGAAGACGATGGACGATCTCCCGCCCATCCCGCCGCTCGAGCAGGGCGATCAGGTGGACGTGCGCGGGATCGTGCCCAGCCAGCACTTCACCGAGCCGCCTCCGCGCTTCTCCGAGGCCAGCCTCGTCAAGGAGCTGGAGCGCCTTGGCATCGGCCGGCCGTCCACCTACAGCGCGATCATCTCGACACTCACGGCGCGGGAATACGTGCGGCTCGACAGCCGGCGCTTCTTCCCGACTCCCTTGGGCGAGACGGTCGAGCAGGTCATGGTCAGCAAGTTCCCCGACATCTTCGACGTGGGGTTCACCGCGGAGATGGAGGAAGAGCTGGACAAGATCGAGGACGGTGAGCTGGGGTGGCAGCGCGTGCTTCAGGACTTCTACGGGCCGTTCACCCGCGCGCTCGAAGCGGTGGACATCAACAAGCTGGTGGCCGACGCGCACGGGCTGTCGCCGGAGAAGCTTGCGGCCGAGCGCTGTCCCAAGTGTGGCGC
>DATBQV010000003.1:0-5198 GCA_036560625.1 Gemmatimonadales bacterium | reverse complement strand
CAGCGGCCGGCACGGGCGTCTGGAGCGATGGCTGTTTCAGCGGGCCGCCGCGGTGATCTGCATCAGCGAGGCGGTCAAGCAGTGTCTGGTCGAAGGGCGCCTGGTGTCTCCCGCCGCGCCCGCGCGTGTCCGCCTCATTCCCGACGCCCGCGTGGTCGCGCGCTATGAGAACGGGGACGGCAGACGGGTTCGTAGCGAGCTCGCTATTCCACCGGGCGTTCCGCTGGTCGGGATGATTGCCCGCCTCGAGCCGATGAAGGGTCAGGACCTGCTGCTCCAGGCCGCTGTCGGGGTCGCCGAGCAAGTGCCGGAGGCACACTTCCTGGTGGTCGGCGACACGATGGCCGGGCTTCATGCCGAGTATGTCCCGCAGCTGGAGGCACTCGCCCGACACCCGTCGCTGGCGGGTCGCGTCACCTTCGCCGGCTATCGCGACGACGTGGCGGACGTGCTCGCCGCACTCGACTGCTTCGTGCATCCGAGCCGCCGGGGCGCGTTTGTCAGCGTACTCATCGAGGCCATGGCGGCCGGCGTGCCGATTGTGGCCTCAGACGTCGACGGGATTCCGGAGTGCGTCGGGCGGGACGGCACGGCCGAGCTGGTGACGCTCGATCCCTCGGCCATTGCCGATGCGGTGTGCCGGGTGCTCACGGAGCCGGGCCGCGCGGAGGCGATGAGCGCGATGGGACGCGACCGGGCGCGCAGGCTGTACGATGTCGGGCCGCTGGCCCGCATGACCGAGGAGGTGTTCGCCGAGTGTCTGGATCAGCGCCCTCCGTAGGGCTCCACGACCAGCGGCACCATGACAGTTCCGGCGCGCGCGAATCGGAGTGACACCGCGGTTGTATCCCCCAACTCGATCTTCCGTGACATCCCCTCAAACATGAGATGTGCCTCACCCTGACGGAGCGCGAGGGCGCCACCGGCCGGCACGACCGCGTGCTCCAGCGGCGTCATCCGGCCGGTCCCGGTCAGGGTGTGAAGCTGGGCAGTCGACGCGCCGGCCACCGCCACGCTCGTCAAGGTATCGGGCAGGGAGCCGGCGTTCCGTATGGTGAAGTAGGCGCTGCCGCCGTCGCCGGCGGGCGACGCGTTCACATACCCGGGTTCGATACCGAGATCACCCAGGCGTACGCCGGGCGTCGGCTTGGTACAGGACAGACCGAGCAGGAAGATGGGCAGCGCCGAGCGCCCCCACGAGATCAGGAGTCGATCGACCGGACGTGCCCGTAGGGCGGCACGCCGTGCACGTGCTGGCGGGCAGGTTGGGGGACCGCCGGCGCCGGCGCGGCGGCCCGACGGTGACGCTGCTTCCATTCCTGCAAGATGAACGTCTGCACGATTCCGCGCTCGACGTACCGCTCCTGCAGGGCCCACGGGAGCAAATGGAAGTCCTTCACGATGCCGCGACATTCCTTCTCCCCGCAGCGGCACTCGAGCGTCCAGTGCTCCTCGCTCATCGTGGTGGAATAGTCGAACCGGATCTCCTCGCCCGCGGCGATCGGCCTGAGGGCGATGAGCACCCGGTCGGAGATGATCCCGGCGTTCGGGACGCAGGAGTGGTTGGTGTAGCGTCCGGGAGGAGCCGTATCGAGATACTGATCGGGCCCGATCTGCAGGGCGTACGCCTGGGCGTCGCCGAGCGCCAGCACCTGATCGTGGGTGAGCACGGGTCCGGTGAACTTGAGCACCCGGTCGCCCTCCCGAAACGCGCGCCGGGCGTGAATCCCCCGACCCAGGGGACCCAGGCGCACCTCGACTCCGGCGCGCCGCCGCTCGAAGGGCCAGCGCAGCATCAGGCGAAGCGGCCGAGCAGCACGACCGAGCACACGGCCATGCAGATGCCCAGGAGCTCGAAGGCGGTGAGGCGCTCGCCGAATCCGGCGACGCCGAGGATGGTGAGCGAGAGCACGAGAATGACGGAGTAGATCACGCCCGACGTGGCGAGCTTGAGATGCCGGAACACGAAGACCGTCCCGAACGCCGTGGACGCGTAGATGACGAAGCCGATCAGAAACCACCCGCTCCGCCAGGGAGCGGTGTAGTCGCTGGCCCGCTTGAGGAAGTAATCGCCGACGACGGCGATGACACTCAACGCGGCGGTCGCCAGCATCGCCCACGTCTTGATCGGCATGACGACCATCCCGTCACGAAAGAGGGTTCGGCGCTCGGAACTCGCAACATTCCGGCCACCGGTCGGTTTTGGGATCGCGCTCCAGCCCGGAGCGACACCCTGGACCAGGCCCCAGTCCAACTCCCTAACAGACTGTCCTGCAGTGCGTTGGCCGCTGATCACCCGCTGTGACCCTCGCGGCACTTACGACCTGTCTTCACAGATTCGGCCGGGCCGGTCGGCCCGGCTCCCGCCTCGCATCCTGCGACCATTCAGGCCGTTCCGGTCCCAGCTTTCGTCGCGGCCTGGAACGGCGTGAAGCCCGTCTTGAGCGCCGAGGCGAACTCGGCCTCCGGTAGCGGCTTGCCGAACAGGTAGCCCTGCATCATCCGGAACCCCTGCCGGCGCAGCACATCCCGCTGCTCCGCCCGCTCCACCCCCTCGGCCAGGGGCTCCACCCGGAGGCTCCGAGCCATCGCGGCGACGGCCGCGGTGATGGCGGCGTTGTCGGGGTTGACCTCGATACCCCGCACGAACGAGCGATCCATCTTCAGCATGTCGACCGGGAACCGACGCAGGTAACTGAGTGACGAGTATCCGGTGCCGAAGTCGTCGAGGGCGATGCGGACGCCCAGGTCCCGGAGCCGGCGAAGCGTCTGCTCGGCGTCCTGCCCCTGGTGCATGAGCACGCTCTCGGTCATTTCCAGATAGAGGCTGTCCGGGGCGATGTCCGACTCGCGCAGTGCCCGCCGCACCTGATCCACCAGACCTGGCCGCCGCACCTGCTGGCCGGACAGGTTGACCGCCATCGCGAGCGGATGGCCGGCCGCGCGCAGGGCCGCCTGGATCCGGGTGGCTTCGTTGATGACCCAATCGCCGATCGGTACCACGAGACCGCATTCCTCCGCGAGGGGAATGAAGTCATCCGGGCCTACCAGGCCGACCTCCGGGTGGTTCCACCGGACCAGCGCCTCGGCTCCGACGACGATGCCCGCCGCCGCATCCACGACCGGCTGAAGGTGCAGCACCAGCTCGTTGCGCTCGATGGCGCGCCGCAGCCCGGTCTCGAGCGCGAGGCGCTGGAAGGCGCGGGAGCTGAGCTTCGCGTCGTAGAACTGATAGTTGTTGCGACCTGAGCTCTTGGCCGAGTACATGGCGACGTCGGCGTGCTTGAGCAGCGTCTCCGCGGTATCGCCGTCCTGGGGATACAGGCTGATCCCCAGGCTCGCCGTCATGAACACGTCGCCGCCGTGGAGGTGCACCGGCTCCTCGAAGGATGCGAGCACGCGGGAGGCGACCCGCGCGGCGTCCTCGGCCCGGCTGATGCCCGAGAGGCACATGATGAACTCGTCGCCGCCGTGGCGGGCGAGCACCGCGTCCGGGACGTCCTCCGTGCCCCGCATCAGCGGATCCGTGTCCCGCAAGGCGCGACCGAGGCGCGCGGCCACCTCGGCGAGGAGCTGATCGCCCGCGCTGTGGCCCAGCGTGTCGTTCACCCGCTTGAAGTGGTCGAGATCCATGAACATCAGCGCGACCAGGCGGCCGGCGCGGCGCGCATCGGCAACGGCCTGCTCCACCCGCTCCTGGAACAGGACGCGGTTGGGCAGATCGGTCTGCGCGTCGAAGTACGCGAGCCGTCGGATCCGCTCCTCCGCCCGCCGCCGCTCGGTGATGTCCTGGAGCGTGCCTGCGAGGCGAAGGCCGCGGCCATCGGGACCGCTGAAGCATTCGGCCTGACCGTGCACGACCAGCTCGCCGTCGTCCGGGAGCAGCAGGCGGTGCTCGAGGCTGTACCCGCTGGCGGCGCGCGCCGCGTGACCCAGAGCCGCCTCGACGTCGGCGCGGTCGTCGGGGTGCACGCGGCTCAGGAACAGCTCGTGGGTCGGCGTGGTCTCCGGATCGGCGACGCCGAGCAGGCGGCGCGTCTCCGCGGACCAGAGGTGGAGGCCGGTCTCGACGTCCCACTCCCAGCTGCCGACACGGGCGATGCGCTGGGCGACGGCGAGCCGTGACTCGCTCTGCACCAGCTCATCCATCGTGCGCTTGGCCCGGAGCAGGTAGCGGATTCGCTGCGCGAGCACGATCCAGTGCACCGACTTGACCTCGAAGTCCGTCGCCCCCGCTTCGTAGGCGCGCGTGATCGCGGCCAGGTCGTCCATCCCCGTCAGCATCACGATCGGGACCGTGGCGCCGCCGGGCAGCTCCCGGAGCGCGGCGCAGGTGGCGAAGCCGTCCATGCCGGGCATCGCGACGTCGAGCAGCACCAGCTCGGGCGGACGCGCGACGAACAGCTCGAGCGCCTCCTCACCGCCCGTGGCTTCCATCGCTTCGTAACCGGCCTCCTCCAGGTACGCCCGGAGAAACGCGCGAGTGGTCGCGTCGTCGTCGACCGTGAGGATCAGCGGGGGTCGGGTCTCAAGCGGTCCGGGCACGGCGCTCCTCCGTCGCGGCCAGCTCGAGAGCGGCCGAGACCTGCTTGAATTCCTGCTCGATTCGGGCGACGAGGTCGGGAACGCCGGCGGTCTGCCCGTCGCTGATGGTCTGCTCCAGGTTCCGGAACAGCTCGGCGAGGCTGGTGGCACCGAGCATCGCGGTGCTGGATCGCAGCATGTGGGCGATGCGCGCCGTGCCCGGCCAATCGGAGGCGTCGGTGGCGACGCGGAGCCGTTCCACGGCGGGCGGAGTCTCGCGGAGATAGATCCCGGCGAGCCGCTGGAACAGATCCGCCTTCCCGCTCTTCTGGATCGTCCGGAGCCCGTCCACGACCTGCGCATCGAGCACGGATGCGGGCACCAACGCTGGTCCCGACGGCCGCGTGGTGGGTCCGGACACGCGCTCCACCGGTCCCGACACGCGAGGGCTCGGCCCGGAGGAGCGGACATTGGGTCCGGACGTCCGAGGGCCCGGCGCTGCTGCGGTCGCGGAGGCGGAGCCGTTGAGCCAGTGCCGCAGCACCTGCACCAGCTCGGCCTGCCGGAGGGGCTTGGCCAGGTAGTCGTCCATGCCGGCCGCGAGGCAGCGCTCGCGCTCGCCCTTGAGCGCGGACGCCGTGAGCGCGACCACCGGAAGCCGCTTGCCTGCGGGC
>DATBQV010000002.1:0-2670 GCA_036560625.1 Gemmatimonadales bacterium | reverse complement strand
GTGAACGGTGAACAGTGAACAGTGAACGGGGGCGCCCGGGAAAGGAGGCCCCCTGTTTACTGTTCACTGTTTACTGTTCACTCCTCATCGCTTACGCTTTCTGGGACTAATGACGCCTCCTCGGGTACGATTCGCCCCCTCGCCCACCGGCTACCTCCACGTCGGCGGCGCGCGCACCGCGCTCTTCAACTGGCTCTACGCCAAGCACACGGGCGGCATCTTCATCCTCCGCATCGAGGACACCGACCGCGAGCGCAGCACTGACGCGCACACCCGCGTCATTCTCGACGGCCTCGGCTGGCTCGGCATTGGGTGGGACGAAGGCCCGTACTTCCAGGGTGCCCACGCCGATCGCCACCGCGCCGACGCCGAGCGGATGCTGGCCGAGGGCAAGGCCTACCGCTGCTTCTGCACCCGCGAGGAGCTGGAGGAGCGCCGGGCCAAGGCCGAGGCGTCAGGCGGCGGGTTTCGCTACGATCGCCGGTGCTGGCGACTCACCAAAGACGAGATCGGCGAGCGGCTCGGGCGCTCGCTTCCGTTCACCATCCGCTTCTTCGTCCCCGACGAGGAAGTGACCTGGGACGATGCCGTCCACGGCCGCATCACCGTCCACAGCCAGGAGCTGGATGATTTCGTCATCCTCCGGAGCGACGGCTCGGCCATCTACAATCTCGCCGTGGTGTCCGACGACATCGCAATGAAGATCACCCACGTGATCCGCGGCGACGACCACGTCTCCAACACGCCCAAGCAGATCTTACTCTACCGCGCGGTCGGCCACGAGCCGCCCGTGTTCGCGCACGTGCCGATGATCCTCGGCCCCGACGGGAAGAAACTCTCCAAACGGCACGGCGCGACCGCCGTGGGCGACTATCGCGACCAGGGCATCTTCCCCGCCGCCATGCGCAACTTCCTCGCGCTCCTCGGCTGGTCGCCCGGCGGCGATCGGGAGATCCTGCCGGAGCCGGAGATGATCCGGCTGTTCTCGCTGGAGGGGATTCAGCGCAAGGCCGCCGTGTTCGACGTGGCCAAGCTGGAGTGGATGAACGGCCAGTATCTGTCGGCGACGCCGGCCGACGAGCTGCTGGAGCCGGTCCGGCGGGAGCTGGGCCGGCTGGGCGTGGCCGCCGACGGGCGCGATCTGCGGCCGCTGATCGATGCGGTGAAGGTACGCTCCCGCACGATCGTACAGCTCGCCGGGCAGGTGGCGGTCCGGCTCGACGGGACGCGAGTGACGTTCGACCCGAAGGGCGAGCAGCTGGTAAGCAAGATGGGCCCGCAGTTCCGCCAGAGTCTCGAGCTGGCGCAGCGGACGCTCGAGGCCGTGCCCGCCGCCGGGTGGTCGGGGGATCGACTGCTGGAGGTCCTCAAGGCGGCCGCCGAGCAGAGTGCGCTCAAGCTGGGCGAGCTGCTCCAGCCGATTCGCGTCGTGCTCACCGGCTCGACGGTCTCCGAGCCGGTCAACGAGCTGCTGGCCGTGATCGGACGCGAAGCGAGCATCGGTCGTCTCGCCGGCTACCTCGGCCGCGCCGCGGCCTGACCTGATGCCGCGCCTCGGGCGCGTCGCGTTGCTGCTTGCCGCGGCGGCGGGCTGCGCTTCGCCGAAGGCCGCCCCGGCCCCCGCGCCCGTCGGCGCGGCCGTCCCAACCCCCGTTCCCGCACCGACCCCGGTCGCCGAGCCCGCGCCTCACGGGCCCCTGGCCGAGCAGCCCGACACCACCGCGCTGCACCGGCATCTCACCACCAGCGTCCGTCTCGCTTTCGTTGGCGACATCAATCTCGGCACGGCGACCATCCCCGGCGGTGTGCCGTCGGACAGCGGGCGCGCGCTGCTCGCCGCGGCCAGGCCCGCGTTGAGCGGCGACCTTGTGATCGGCAACTTCGAGGGCGTGCTCGCCGACAGCGGCGAGACGGAGAAATGCGGGAAGAAGCGGGCGGTGGTGTGGCGCGGGTTCACGGCGGCGGATTCGGCGGCCATGAGCGCGGGGCGCGTCGTGGAGGGGGCTCGTCCGACTGCGGGGCGCGCCGGCGGGGTGGCGGAGCCGCGAAGGACTGTCGGCTTGTCCGAGCCGGCGCCGCCGCCACGCCGCAAGCCTCGCGGTCGGCCAAGCTCCAGGGCCCCCAAGCCGGCGCCGCCCATCCGATGCTACGCCTTCCTCACCCCGACCCTGCTCGCCCCTCGGCTCGCCGAGGCGGGCTTCACCCACCTCAACCTCGCGAACAACCACGCGAATGACTTCGGCCTCGACGGCCGCGGTTCCACCGAGGCGACCCTCGCGAGCCTCGGGCTCGCGACCTACGGCCCGCTGGGCCGGATCGTGGTGGACACGGTGCGCCGCGCCGACGCCATGACGATCGTCGGGGTGATTGGCTTCACGACCTATCCGTTCGCCTACGACCTGCTGGACATCCCCGCCAGCGTGGCAACAGTAGACTCGCTCCGCCGGCTGGTCGACGTCGTCGTCGTGACGTTCCACGGTGGCGCCGAGGGTGCCGCGGCGGTCAACGTCCCCGTCGTCGCCGAGTCGTTGGGGCGGGAGCCGCGGGGCGACCTGCGTGCGTGGGCGCATGCGGTGATCGATGCGGGCGCGGACGCGGTAGTGGGCCACGGCCCGCATGTGCTCCGCGGCATCGAGTTCTGGAAGGGCAAGCCGATCGTCTACTCGCTGG
>DATBQV010000001.1:0-3566 GCA_036560625.1 Gemmatimonadales bacterium | reverse complement strand
ATCACCGGCGTCAATCTCCTGGCGGAAGGGCGGTTCACCTTTCGCCCGGGCCCGATCTTCGGTGATCTCGTGCTGGGTGACGAGATCAATCGTGCTCCCGCGAAGACCCAGGCCGCCCTGCTCGAGGCAATGCAGGAACGGAGCGTGACCGTGGACGGCACGTCGCACCGACTCTCGAGCGCCTTCACGGTCTTCGCCACCCAGAATCCGATCGAGTTCGAGGGCACCTACCCCTTGCCGGAGGCCGAGCTCGATCGGTTCCTCGTGAAGGTCGTCCTCGGGTATCCCGGGTCGGAGACGGAGCAGGCGCTGCTGCAGCGGGTCCTGAGCGGATTCGAGGCCGACGACCCGACCAGCTACGGGCTCGGACCGCCCTTGAGCGCGGCGACGCTGGAGGGCCTCCGGCGAGCGGCGCGCCGGGTTCGGGTCGAGCCCCCGATCGTGGCGTACGTCGCGACCGTCGTCCGCGCCACCCGAAGCAGCCCGTCGCTCACGCTCGGCGCGTCGCCCCGAGGCAGCGTGGCCCTCCTCAAGCTGGCGCAGGCGACGGCGCTGCTCGAGGGCCGCGGCTATGTCGTCCCCGACGACGTGAAGACGATGGCCCCCGCGGTGCTGCGGCATCGCGTCAGCGTCGCGCCGGAGCTGGAGCTGGAGGGGGTCACGGCCGATGCGGCGCTCGCCGCGATCCTCGAGCAGGTGGACGCGCCGACGTGATCCTGATTCCGTCGCGGCGCTGGCTCGCGGTTGCGGCCGGGCTCGCGCTCGCCGGCCTCGCGGGACTGGTCTGGCCCGGGGGGCTCCCGCTGATGCTGGCGCTCGACGTGGTCTGGCTCCTGGCGCTCACCCTCGACGCCGCGGCCGCCGCCGGCTCGTATCCGATCGAGGTCGAACGCACCGCCCCTCCGGCGTTTTCGGTGGGTCGCGCGCTGCCGGTGCGCTATCGCTGGCGCCACGACAACCCAGGCCCGCGCACCCTGCTGGTGCGCGAGGCACTGCCGGCCCCGCTCGGGTTCGCGACGGCCGTGCGACGCCTGCGGCTGCTGCCTGAGGTTGCGACGGTCGAAGAGCTGCTGGTGCGCCCGGCCGCCAGGGGCCGGGGCGACGGCGGGCGCATGACGCTCCGGGTGCTGGGCCCACTCGGGCTGGCCTGGTGGCAGAGGCGTCTCGATCTGCCTTGGCACGTGATGGTGTACCCCAGCCTGATCGGCGCATCGCCGCGCGCGCTCCCGCCGCAGGCCCGCCGCCGGCGCGAGGCCGGACTCCGCAACGTGCGGCGCCCGGGCGAGGGCCGCCTGTTCGAGGGCCTGCGCGAGTGGGTTCCGGGCGACGACACCAGGATCATCGACTGGAAGGCCACGGCCCGACGGGGCAAGCCGATCGCCCGCCAGTATGAGGACGAGCACCGGGAGTATCTGCTGATCCTGATCGACGCCGGCCGCCAGCTTACGGCCGAGATCGACGGCGTTTCCCGGCTCGAGTCGGTAATCGACGCGGCGCTGAAGCTGGCCCACGCGGCGGTGGATCACGACGACAACGTGGGGGCCATGATTTTCGCGGACACGATCCAGCGCTTCGTTCCGCCGGCCCGCGGCACGCGGGGTCTGCGCGCGGTGCTGGAGGCGCTGGCGGTCGCGGAGGGCAGGCTGGTGGAGCCGGACTATCCAGCGGCCTTCCGCTATCTGGCGGCCCGCAATCGCCGGCGCGCGCTTACCGTGTTCTTTACCGACGTGATCGACCGGACCGCGAGCGAGGCGCTGGTCGCGCAGGTCGCCACGCTCCAGCCGCGCCACGTCCCGCTCGCCGTGACGTTGCGGGATCCCGCCTTGGAGCGCCTGGCCGGGAGCCGGCCCGCGACGGAGCGCGCCGCGTTCGAGCGGGCGGCGGCGGAGGAGCTGCTGTTGGCGCGGGAGGAGGCGCTGATCGAAATGCGGCAGCGCGGGATCCTGGTGCTCGACGTCCCGCCGGCGGGCGCCGCCGCCGCCGTCGTCGAGCGCTATCACCAGCTCAAACGGCGGGGCGTCCTCTGAGCGGGTGGGTCAGTGCGGAAGGGGGAGGGCGGCAGGGTCGGAGAAGGCGGCGGTGAACGCGGAGACGGCATCAGGGTCGAGCTGGGTGCCGGCCACGTTCTTCAATTCGCCCAGGGCTTCGGCGGGTGCCCGCGTAGCCCGGTAGGGCCGCTCCGAGGTCATCGCGTCGAACGCGTCGGCCACCGCGACGATGCGGGCTTCCAGCGGGATGGCGTCGCCGTGCAGGCCATCGGGGAAACCCGCGCCATCCAGCCGTTCGTGGTGCGAGCGGACGATGCGGAGCACGCTGGGCGACTCGCGGGCGAGGGGTGCCAGCATCCGCTCGCCGAGCACCGGGTGCTCGCAGATCTGGTGCCGCTCGTCGTCGGTGAGTGTGCCGGGCTTCTGGAGCACGGCCTCTCGAGTTCCGATCTTGCCGATGTCGTGCAGCTCGCCACCCAACCGGATCTGCTCGATCAGCGGCTCGGCGACCCCGAGCCGCTTCGCGGTCTCCACGGCGTAACGGCTGACGCGTACCGAGTGCCCACGCAGGCATGGGTCCTTGGCCTCGAGCGCGCGCGCGAGCATCTGCACGCCCTCAAGAAACAGCTCCCGGATGCGTTCGGCTTGCTCCTGCACCCGGCGCTCGAGGTGGGCCTGGTAGTACCGGTTCTGCATTACCAGGGCGCGCTTCTCGAGCGCCCGCGCCACCCGCGCGTGCATCTCGCTCACCGAGACCGGCTTGGTCAGGAAGTCGGCGGCGCCGAGGTGGAGACACTCGACCGCGACGCTGGTCTCCGCCATGCCGCTCAGCATTACTACCGCGGTGTCGGGAAAGAGGCGCCGGACTTCCGTCAGGAGCCCCATCCCGTCCAGCTCCGGCATCCGGAGATCGGAGATGATCAGCGGAAGCTCGCCGGTGCCGCTCAGGACCTCGAGCGCCTCCCGCCCGGAGCCCGCCTCGAGGCAGGCGAACCCCTGGGCCTCGAGCATTCGCCCGACCGCGCGGCGGACGACGGGCTCGTCGTCCACCACCAGACAGCGCATCACGACGCCACCACCGCTTCGCTGTGCCGACCCCGCGCGGCGTCCAGCACCTCCCGGACCTTGGTGGCGAGCGCTTCCGGCGAGAAGGGCTTCTGGAGGAACGGGGCTCCCGGCGTGAGCAGGCCCCGCCGGATGATCTCGTCGTTGGTGTAGCCGGACATGAAGAGCACGGGGAGTCCCGGACGGAGACGGGCAAGATGGTCCGCCAGCTCCCGGCCGCCCATGCGCGGCATCACCGCGTCGGTGAGGACCAGGTCCACGGCGTCGGGCTCCGCCCGCAGCAGCGCCAAGGCGTCCACTCCATCGCTGCTCTCCCGCGTGAGATAGCCCTCGTTGCGGAGGAACCGGCAGGCGAAGTCGCGCACCAGCTCTTCGTCTTCGACCACGAGAATCCGCTCGCCGGCGCCTCGCGGCGGCGGCTCCTCGGCGACCCAGGCTGCCGGGATCCCGCTTTCCTCGACCTGCGGGAGATAGATCTTGAACGTCGTTCCCTCGCCCGGCTCGCTGTAGACC